>JBMLRA010000054.1:0-11495 GCA_049241265.1 Chitinophagaceae bacterium | reverse complement strand
CTTTCATAACGCCTATTTACAGCATACATTGGATAAAGAATAACATTACCATTAGCGTGCATTGTTATCCAATTATTGGGGAAAATGGCATCGGGTTTTTGAGGCTCCATTGTGTCATCAAACACCAAAACATTGATTCCTTTTGATTGTAGTGATGCAGCAAATGTTTCAAATTCTTTAAACACCTTTTGCTTTACAATTTCATCGCTTTCATTTACTTTGTTTTGAAAGGCATTTGAAACAGCAGTCTCTGCATTGAAAACAAAATTTGATGGTTTCACCAAAAAAATATTACTAGTAGTTTGCATAATAATTATTTGCTTGTTAATAAATTTCCTACCTCTCTCTCCAATGGTAAACTCATACAATGCGTGCCACCTCTTGCCCTTGATAACTCACTTGATGGTATTGTAATCAAAACATCTTTTAACCCATTGGTAAAAGCTTCAATTTGCTTAACGGTTTTGCAATTTGCTTTAATAAATTGAAGTAGCATATTTGATGAAACTGAATACAGCATTGCTTCATCTTGATTAATACTTTTTGCAAAATCGAATAACTTTTTATTTGAGTTGGCTATTTTTTTACCATTTTTTATGGTCATTACATTATTAAACTCAGCAATAGTTCTAACATTTCTATCATATCCAATTACAACGCCATTGCCTAAACAAAGTAAGTTGCAGCCATCTGTCCATTGTTCTCTCTCATCATAAGGATATTGCTTGTTGCCACTATAAACAAATTCAACTTTACCATTAACACCAAACTCCAATTTACTTATGTCAGACAATAAGCTTTCAAGATCTTTAGGTTTATTGTACTGAATATTTTTAGGCAGCATTTCATAAGTAATTTTTGATTGAAACTCCTTTCTACGCTTTAATTCCTCATCGGTTAGTTTTGTTTTTTTCTTAGCTTTAATTACATCTGCATATATTGCTTCTAATTCATCTTTCAAATAAATATAAAAGTCTCTTTCACCTCTTTTAGATTCATTGTAAGTACCACTTTTACAATAAAACTGTTGTATAGAAACAAAATCATTTACAGTGGAAGTATTACTTAAATCACCTTTTTGTTCAATAATACTAAAATGCGAATAAGGCATATTTTCTTTTTGAATTTCTTCGTCCATAATTTTTTTGGATAGTCTGCCATACATCATCCAAACGTCTTCTTTAACCTGCGTCATTATTGTATCAATGTGCATTTGCGAACGCTTTTCACCAATTTGTATAACGCTAATTATTTCAATGCCAATATTTTTTTTAAAGAATTTATGTATCAGTTTGTTGATGGCATAAATTGAAGTACGCTGACTTTTTCCTATTAATAAATGCCTTGGAGAAACCATCATTATATCACCACCCTCAAAATTTACTTTCATATTTTCTATCTCTTTACCATCATATTGAAAGTAGTCATCATCTTCCGAAACTTCAATTACTTTTTCAAGTATTAGTTTGTATTCATCCTCGTTTGATGCTGGTTTAAATAAAAAACATTCAGCAATATATTTCATTAACACAACCTCCCTGTGCCTAACCTCATTTGCAGTTTTTGTAATTAAAAAATGTTCATTTACCGAAACGCCAATATCTCTTGTAAAAATAAAATTAGGAATAGGTTTAAAAATGTAAGTGGCTTTATCAGCAGGCAATGGCTCAAGTAACTGTTTTGTATTACTCCATTTCCATTGCAGCTTACCAGTTATAAGGGTTTTAACCAATGCCATAAATTTAGAAGAGGCAATTTCTTTGTCAACTACAAATTCTTTTTTAGCTTGTTCATAAAGCTTTATCAAATCAACTTTTCTTCTAAAATATAGTTTCTCAAGTGCAGTAACTTGCTCAATTAATGCTATTGTTTTTTTATCATTTGATTTATCTGCAAAAAGCTGTGCTAGTTTATATTGTGTATCAATAACCTTTTCAGACTTATGGAAATTGGCATCGCTAGGGTTGATGCTTTTATTTGTTAATATTTTTTCTGAATCTAAAAAAAGCAATAAAACCTTAGCGTATTGCTGATATTCTTGTTGCACAATTCTGGTATCTAAAATATCATCAATTAACCATTCTTCTCTTTTATTGGGCAACATATTATTCATTTCTCCTCCTGGACTGTGAACGAATAGTTTTTTAAGTTTAGCAATTTCAGTAGTTACTTTAATTTTAGACATAAAACATTTTGTGATGGTATCGAAAGTATGGCTTTTTTAGTATGCCTGTAAATTCAAGCATCATTTCTTTGTAAACTTTATGTCATATTTGCAACAGCAAAACAACTACTACAAATAAACAATATGGACGTTAAAATAGAAGATAGTTGGAAAAGCATATTAAAGGATGAATTTCACAAATCATACTTTTTACAAATTGCTACACACTTAAAAATGGAACGAGCAACTGGAACAATTATCTATCCAACTGGTTCACTTATTTTCAATGCATTTGATAAAACACCTTTTGATAAAGTTAAAGTAGTAATACTTGGGCAAGATCCATATCATAACCCCAAACAAGCAATGGGATTGAGTTTTAGTGTTCCTGATGGCATTCCTCCTCCCCCATCTTTAGTAAACATCTACAAAGAATTAAAGTCAGATATTGGGATGGATATTCCCAAAAGTGGGAACTTAACAAAATGGGCAAAGCAAGGTGTGTTACTATTAAATGCTGTATTAACTGTTAGAGCCAATGAACCTGCAAGCCATAGTAAAATTGGTTGGATGAATTTTACAGATGCCGTTATTAGAAAAATATCTGAAGAAAAAAATGGCATCGTTTTCCTTCTTTGGGGCAAATTTGCACAAGATAAACAAGTGCTGATTGATGCTACTAAGCATTTTGTTTTAAAGGCAGCACACCCATCTCCATTAAGTGCTCACAATGGATTTTTTGGTTGCAAACATTTTAGCAAAACCAATGAATTGTTAGCCCAACAGGGTATTGAACCAATCGATTGGCTTATTTGTTAATCACTTATTAATAAATTCAAACAAATGAAAAAAAGTTTTACATATTATTTTAAAGAAGTATTTGCAAGAATATGGGCTGTGTGGGGTTTATTGAGTTTTTTTATAACTTTCCTTATCATTTTTATTCCCTCAATGCTTACTTATCTTATTAAAGGCAATAAAGGGCAATACGCTTTTATTTTAGTATCAAAAGTATGGATGAGAACATGGCTTTTCTTAATTGGCTGTTCTTTAAAAATCAAAGGAATAGAAAATTTCAAAAAAGGTGAAACATATATCATCACGTTTAATCACAACACTCTTTTAGATGTTCCAATAACTTGTCCATTTATTCCTGGTGCTAATAAAACAATTGCCAAAAGTTCATTTACAAAAATCCCTTTGTTTGGTTCTTTTTACAGAAAAGGTGCTGTGCTAGTAGATAGAAAAAGTGATAAGAGTAGAAGAGAAAGTTATAATGAAATGAAAAGAGTTTTAGCTCAAAAAATGTTTATGTGCATTTACCCTGAGGGAACAAGAAACAGAACCAAAGATTTATTGAAACCATTTTATGATGGAGCTTTTAAATTATCTGCTGAAACTAAAGTAGCCATTTTACCAGGGCTTTTATTCAATACAAACAAAGCACAGCCCAATAATAAGTTTCTTTATTTATTACCAACTAAACTGGAAATGCACTTCCTGCAACCCATTGCTCCAAGGGAATTAACAAGCAAAGAATTAAGAGATGAAGTTTTTAATGTGATGTTGGAATATTACGGCCAACACAAAAACAATATTGGTTAAGCTACACTGCAAAAGAAGTTCCACAACCGCAAGTTTTGCTAGCATTAGGATTAGTAAAAGTAAATCCTCTACTGTTTAACCCATCTTGCCAATCAATTTGCATTCCTGCAAGATATAAGCCGTGGCTTTTATTCATAATAAATTCTAATCCTTCAAACTCATATACTTCATCATCCTCTAATTGCAAATCAAATCCCAAAACATAAGTCATTCCGCTGCAACCACCTCCTTTTACGCCCACACGAAGCTTTTGATTTTTATCGAATCCGTCTTCGTTCATTAATCTTTTTACCTCGTCAATTGCATTAATTGTGAATTGTATTGGTGATGCTATTAAAGTTTCCATTAGATAATTTTTTTACAAAGAAATAAAATTAAACGCTAATAACAAACAATCTACTTTTCGATGTACGATAAATAAACAAACTACTTTACTAAAATATTGCAGCGTGAATTGCAATTTGATACTACCTATTTCCTATTCACCTTTACCACTTGCCTATATTTGCACAAAAAAAATGGATTTTACTGTTTACATCTTCGTCGTATCTATGATTGTATTCATTGGGGCATCTTTATATGTTTGGTTTAGGTTTTTTAAAAAAGAAACTAAAAGAGAAATTGCCAATGATGAAGCTAAAAAAACAATGCTGCAAGCTTATGAAAGACTAAGTTTATTGGTGAGTAGAATTGGACTTCCTAACTTAATAAGTAGGTTAAATGTACCTAATAGCGAATGCAGAGATATGGCACAGCTTCTTATTACCACTATACGAGAAGAATTTGATTTTAATACATCACAACAAATTTATGTAAGTGCAAATGCTTGGCAGGCAATGAAAACATTACGTGATCAAAACATTGCTATTGTTAGTCAAATAGCTGCTGCAATGCCATTAGAGGCAACTGGTGGAGATTTAAACAGAGCCATTTTAGAATTTTTATCTGATGATAAACGAGGTAATTTACATGAATTAGTTAGCAACGTATTAGCAGAAGAAGCTAAGAAATTATTAAACTCGTCTCACGTTATATATAAGGATTAATTTTTGGGTTTCAAAATTTAAAAACAACTTGATATATGAATAAAAAGTATACGGATAGTGGAATTGAAATAAATCAACTTTATACTCACAACGACAACCCAATAACAATAAACGAACAACCTGGTCAATTCCCTTTCACTCGTGGCATTCAGCCTGATATGTATCGTGGCAAACTGTGGACAATGAGGCAGTATGCGGGTTTCAGCACTGCTGAAGAAAGTAACAAACGCTATCATTATTTATTATCTCAAGGTGTAAGTGGATTAAGTGTTGCATTTGATTTGCCCACACAAATTGGTTACGATAGTGATCACGAACTTGCAGAAGGTGAAGTTGGAAAAGTTGGTGTTGCGATTGATAGTATTGAAGATATGAAATTGCTTTTTGCAGACATTAAATTAGAAGATGTTTCTACCTCAATGACCATTAATGCAAGTGGGTTTATTTTGTTAGCACTGTATGTTGCATTAGCAAAACAACAAGGTGCAGATTTAAAGAAAATAAGTGGCACCATTCAAAATGATATTTTAAAAGAATATGCTGCCCGTGGTACTTATATCTATCCTCCAAAAGCATCGATGAGAATTATTACTGACATTTTTGAATGGTGCAGTAAGGAATTGCCAAAATGGAATACCATTTCTATTTCTGGCTATCATATTCGTGAAGCTGGCAGTACTGCAGTGCAAGAAATTGCATTCACATTAAGCAATGGAAAGGCTTACGTACAAGCAGCATTAGCAAAGGGTTTAGACATCAATGTATTCGGGAAAAGACTATCATTCTTTTTTAATGCTCACAATAATTTATTTGAAGAAGTAGCAAAATTTAGGGCTGCAAGAAGAATGTGGGCCAACATTATGAAAGAACTTGGTGCAACTGATGAAAAAGCAATGATGCTAAGGTTTCATACACAAACTGGTGGTAGCACTTTAACTGCTCAACAACCTTTGAATAATGTAAGCAGGGTTACCATTCAAACTTTAGCAGCAGTGCTAGGTGGCACTCAAAGTTTACATACCAATGGATATGATGAAGCATTGAGTCTACCAACTGAAGATGCAGCAAGAATTGCGTTAAGAACACAACAAGTAGTAGCTTTTGAAAGTGGTGTTGTAGATACTGTTGACCCATTAGCAGGCAGTTATTTTGTTGAAACATTAACAAATGAAGTAGAAGAAAAAGCTTGGGAATTAATTCATAAAATTGATATAATGGGTGGCAGTGTTGCTGCTATTGAACAAGGTTTTATGCAAGATGAAATTGCGAGGAGTGCCTACGAATATCAACGCAATATCGAAAGTGGTGATAAGATAATTGTTGGTGTAAATAAATTTACTATCGATAAAGAAGACAAAATCCCTGGTTTTAAAATTGATGATAGCATTAGACAGTTACAAATTGATAAATTGAAAAGGTTGAGAAGTGAGAGAGACAATACAATTGCCAGTAAATCCCTTGAAAGTATTGCTTCTGCTGCAAAAGATGGCAGTAATTTAATGCCTTTTGTAATTGAAGCAGTGGAAGCTAAATGCACTTTAGGTGAAATAGCGGATGTACTAAGAAAAGAATTTGGAGAATATAGATAAAATAAAAAATTGGTTATGTTAGTAGAACAAAAAATACTATTAACATAACCAATTATCATTTAAAAAGCATTACGACATCTATCTACCACCTCCTTTGCAATGTTCTTTCAAAAACTTAGTGTAAAGTTTTGCTAAATGTCCAAATGTTCCTTCACCCTCACCAAGACTATGAGTTCTATTGGGATAACTCATCATACTAAATTGTTTGCCATTTTTAACTAATTCGTTAATTAACAACTCTGTATTTTGATAATGTACATTATCGTCGCCAGTGCCATGAATAATTAACAAATCGCCTTCTAAATTTTTAGCATATGTAATTGGACTACAAGCTTCAAAATCAGATTTATTTTCTTGGGGTAATCCCATATATCTTTCCTCATATATATTGTCGTAGCACAATCTACTTGTAACTGGTGCAATAGCAATACCTGTTTTGTATATCTCAGGATATTGAAACATTAAATGCAAAGTTGTAGTACCTCCACCACTCCAACCCCAAACAGCAATTCTATCGGCATCAATGAATTTCCAATTCATAATTTTTTTGGCGGCCATTGCTTGATCTCTCACATTTACTCTACCAACATTTTTATAAATTGCTTTACGCCAAGCAGCACCTTTTGGTGCAGGTGTTCCTCTGCCATCTAAACTTATTTGAATATAGCCATCAGCTGCCATATCACCAGCATACAAATAGTTACCTGCTGAACCATAGGTATCAGTTACAGTTTGTGTTGCAGGCTCGGTGTAAACATAAAAAACTACAGGATATTTTTTTGTTGAATCAAAGTTTCTAGGCTTTATCATATAACCATCCATTGTAATATTATCATCAGTAGTAACCTTAAAAAACTCAATTCCACCACTAGTATTAGGTTTTTTTATAGTACTTGTACCAAAAACTGAATGTTGTGGTAAACTAACCCATTCATTACTAGGCATAGAACTTACACTCGACAAACTATGTTTTGCAAACTGTCCATTTGTAGAAATTGTATAACTATGTGTACCATCGAATCCAACTGGAGAAACTCTTTCGCCTACACTCCCTTTTAAAGAAGCTCTATATAAATATTGCTGTGTAGCATTATCTGGTGAAGCCATATAATAAACATATCCATTTTTTTCATCAACGCCCTTAAAGCTAATCATATCATGGTTTCCAGTAATAATCTTGCGTTCTGATTTACCATCTTTGCTAATAGCATAAATATGTCTCCAGCCATCTTTTTCGCTAACCCATAAAAATTCTTTACCACCATTTATCCAATCCCAACCTGTTGGGTCATCATTGTTCCAATAACCTTTACCATCTATCCAAGTTTCAGATGTTTCTGTATGTATAACATTTGTTTTACCACTATTGATATTACTCACTAAAATTTTACTTTCATTTTGTTTACGACTCAATTGCTCCATAATTAATTCTTCATTATTCATCCATTCCATTCTTGGCAAATAGCTATTTCTATTATCTCCAGGAATGTTCATCCAATTTGTTTTTGAAGTTGCTATATCAACCACTCCAATTTTATATGCTGATGGATTCTCTCCAACTTTTGGATATTCTACTGGAATGGTGAAAGGATAAATAGAATCGGTATTATTAATCATTAAAAAATTCTTGATTTGCGTAGCATCAATTTGCCAATATGAAATATGCTTACTATCGTTGCTCCACCTAAACCCATCTCTACAACTTAACTCCTCTTCATACACCCAATCAAAAGTTCCATTAATCATTCTATCTGTACCATCTTGTGTAAGTTGTGTTATTGTTGATGTTGCTATATCTTCTACATAAATATTATGTTTTGATACATAAGCAGCTTTGGTTCCATCAGGAGAAAATTTTGCAAACATCAACGATGATGATGGAAGATTAGCTCCTAGTTTTTGCAGTTTTTTTGAAGCCACATCAAACACCCAATAATCGCCACGAGTATCGTAACGCCATACTTTTCTGCTGTTAGTAAAAACTAGCACTTTGCTTTCATCATTGCTAAATGAAAAACTCTTAATAGAAAGATTAGATGTTTTACCAGTTGGAATTAATTCTTCCTTTTTTACCACAACTTTTTTATCTAAACTGGGCAAACTAAATTGTACAATACTACCCATTTCTGATTGATAATAGCTATTACCATCTTTTGAGAATTTAATAGCTTTTCCTTGAGCTATTGAAATGGTGCTTGTGATAACAAGGCAAACTGTGATGATTACATTTTTCATATACTAGTGTAATGTTAGGCTGTGAAAATAATGGATGATTGAATACGCTATTTACCTTTTATAAAAAACAGCATCTTATGCAATTAACATTTCCTTGCATCTTTACTTTATTTTGTTTACTATTTTTATTTTTTAATTGACTTTATGAGATATTTTCTTAGCCTTTTTACTGCCATTTGCTTGCTTATAGCAAATACTACTGCACAAAAAATTGATACTTCTTTTAAGAAAGATTGGATAGCTATTGATTCCATCATTAATAAAAATAATCTTACTAAATCTGCTTTAAAGATGGTGAACAGTGTGTATGCAAGAGCCAAGCAAAAACAACTACCCTCACAGGTGATTAAGGCTTTAATCTACAAAATGGAATTAGAAGATAAGATTAAGGAGAATAATCAAAAAAGAAATATTCAGTTGTTGACAGATGAGATTGTCACAACAAAAAACTTAGCTGCAAAATCAATTCTGTACGTTTTGCTTGCCAAACAATATGATACTTATTACCAAAATAATCGTTGGAACATTAATGAAAGGAAAGAAAGTTTAGAGAAAAAGAAAGATGATTTTACAGTTTGGAGTAAAGATGATTTTACCCGGAAAATAATTAGCTGCTATGAATCTGCTTTAAAAGAAAAGACTGTACTGGAACAAACCAAACTATCAGATTTTGATGTGTTAATTGTTTATGGAACAGGACAAAAATTAAGACCCACACTTTTTGATGTACTTGCCAATGAAGCATTGGAATATTATAAACAGCCAGACAATAATTATAGCTGGCGTGGTGGAAGTGATGAACAAAGAAATATATCAAACAAAGCAGCATTAAACACAACATATGAATTTATAAAAGCTGATTTTACAAGCAAAGATGTCATTGACAAAAAAGCTAAAGCACTTGAACTTTATCAGTATTTGATGGGCTTTCATAAAAAAGATAAATCACCAGATGCATTCATAGATTTAAATTTGAGCAGAATTAGTTGGGTTTATAGTAAAGCGAATTTTGAGACTAAAGAAGATTTATACATTAAAGCTTTAACTGAAATCACTAATAGCTATAGCAACACCAACATAGCTACTCAAGCATGGTTTTACATAACAAAATATCATAGCGATGAAGCTGAGAAATACAAACCATTTACCGATACTTCCAATCGTTTTGAATACCTAAATGCTATTAACATCATTAATCACAGATTAAACATCAACAAAGATTCTTGCGAAGGGAATAATAATATGAGGGCTTTGAAAAAGTATATCCTGCAGAAGAAATTGTCATCAAAAGTTGAGGCTGCAAATGTGCCTAATCAACCATTCAGAATGTTGCTTAACTTTAAAAATGTTGATACATTATTTTATAGAATAGTAAAATTGAATTATAAAAATACGCTTAATGAAGATGATGAAGATTATAGCTCAGATTCTAGATTCTGGAAGAAAGTCATCAAACAAAAATCAATCAGAAATGCAGTACAGTTACTACCGAATCTTTCAGATTATCAGGAACACAGTACAGAAATAAAAATTGATGCTTTACCAGTTGGGAACTATGCCATCATTGGCTCTACAGGCAAAAACTTTATTGATTCTGTAGATAATATTTTTTATCAACCATTAAGCGTTTCATCTATCAGTTACATCAAAAATAATGCTGATTATTTTGTTGTAGATAGAGATAATGGTCAGCCTTTATCAAATGTAAATCTGCGAATATTGAACAATGTTTGGAATAGTAATAAAAGTAAATACGAGCAGAAAACTGTTGCAACATTTAATGGTGATGAAACCAGCCATTTCTCATTAAAGAAATTAAATATCGATAATTATTACAACTTAAATTTTATTTTTTCTAAAGGCAATGACACTTTAGTAACCACAAGCAATTACTACTATCGCCCAAGTATTAATAATGATTACAGAAGCGAAGAACAAGCACAAAAAGAAAATGCACAAGTTCACTTTTTTACAGATAGAAGTATTTATCGACCAGGTCAGACTGTTTTCTTTAAAGGCATTATTACTACTAAACCAAAAGATACAAGAGAATCGATTTTATATTTTACAAGACAAAGCATTAAAGTCTATTTAAGAGATGTAAACTATAAAAACATAGATTCTATAGCTGTTACAGAAAATGAATATGGCAGTTTTAATGGTCAGTTTAAAATTCCAATGAATGTGTTAACAGGAACCTTTAATTTAAGTGTTAATGAAATTAGTGGTAATACATATATTAGTGTGGAAGAATATAAACGCCCCAAGTTTTATGTTGAGTTTGATAAACAAAAAAACACTTATGGTTTAAATGACAGTATCACCATCACTGGTAATGCAAAAGCATATAGTGGCAATAATATTGATGGAGCAAAGGTAAATTATACTGTTACCAGAAATGCAAGATTCGAAAATGTATGGATGTTTTGGAGAAATCCACAACCTTCATCTGAATCTAAACAAATTACCAATGGAGAGATGAAAACTGATGCGAATGGCAAGTTCTCCATCACTTTTAAAGCAGAACCCGATGCAGGTATTAACAAAAGCACGCAACCCATTTTTGATTATAGCATTACAGCAAGTGTTACAGATTTGAATGGAGAAACAAGAGAAGGTAATTCATCTGTTTCTATCGGCTATCAATCAACTATTTTAAGATTAAAATTTGATGATAAAATTGCCTTACAGGATTTCAAGGATATAGGCTTAAGTGCAGAAAATCTGGATGGTGAAAAGGTTGCTGCTAAAGTAAATCTATCTGTTAGCAGCTTACAATTACCTGATAGACTCATCAGAAAAAGATATTGGGATAAACCTGATGTTTTTGTAATGAGTAAAGATGAATACATCTAT
>JBMLRA010000053.1:15037-19437 GCA_049241265.1 Chitinophagaceae bacterium | reverse complement strand
GTTTGAATAGTCATGTGTAAGCAACCTGCAATTCTTGCACCTTTTAAAGGTTGAGAAGCTGCATACTCTGCACGAATACTCATTAAGCCTGGCATTTCTGCTTCAGCCAATCTAATTTCTTTTCTACCCCAATCAGCAAGACTCATATCTGCTACTTTGTAGGGTAATGTAAAATCAATAGTTTTTGATAATGTTGACATATTATTTATTTTTTGCAAACATACAGTTGGTAGAATAATTTTCTTACAATTTTAAAATATTAGGAATAAATAGTAAGTTTGAGCATAATTTATAGAATATAATTCTTTTTACCTATGGCAAAAGCAACAAAAAAAGAAGAAACTACTACTACTGTTTCAATTGACGCTAAAGATTTATCAATACTTAGAGTTTTGCAACAAAATGCAAGAGCAACTGTACAAGAAATTTCAAGTAAGGTTCATTTAAGCACAACACCTGTATTTGAAAGAATTAAGAGAATGGAACAAAATGGTGTAATAAAGCAGTATGCAACATTAGTTGATAAAAGTAAAGTGAACAAAGGTTTAATGGTAATTTGCTATGTTTCCTTAAGACAACACGATAAAAAAGAAGGTGCAAAATTCATCAAGAGCATTCTAAGTTTTAATGAAGTAATAGAATGTTATAGCATTAGTGGAGAGTTCGATTTTATGTTAAAAGTTGTTGCAGAAAGTATGGAAAGTTATTATGATTTTCACGTAAATAAACTTAGTCAAGCCGATAATATTGGACACGTACAAAGTGTTTTTGTAATGGGCGTTGTAAAAGAAACTCATTTGTTGGTGTAGCAAATAATACAGTAAAATAAAAAGAGAGGCTTAATTATTAAGCCTCTCTTTTATTCTGTCTAAGAAATACAACTATTTAGACGTTGCTGGTACAACAGGTGTTGTTGAGCCAACCTGTTTAGCCATTTGAATATAGTATTGTTCCATTTGTTCTACATTTTTAAAGAACTGCTCTAACTCACTTCTTTCTTGTGCCATTTGTTCAGCTTTCTCTCCTTGCAAAGAATTGTAATAAGCTTTCTCTTGTGCAAGTTCTTTCTTCAATGCTCCTCCAATTTTATCAATCATTGGTTTGTAGTCTGCTTTATAGCAAGCATCTAATAACATTAAAGTAGTTCTGTTATGCATATTTCCACGACTAACTAAACCATAAGGGAAATTAGCTTGTAAAAACATTTTATCAACTTTGTCAATTACTTTTTGAGCATCAGCTTTTCTGTTGTGTGTAGCTAAATAACCAGCAAGTTCTGCATAAGCACCTCTCATTCCTAATAGATGTCTTCTGTTTTCTTCGTCAAAATAAACACCAGGCTTATCGCAATTACCTGTAGCAAATTTATTCATCAACTTATCATACATCCAATCACCATTGATTTCAGCATTGGCTAAAGGAACTAAACGATATGTTAAACCGTCTCTGCGTAAATTTTTGCCTAATCCAATTCCATCTAATCCATAGTTAGAAGTGAAGCAGATAGGACGCTTCCATTTATTGGCAGCAATGATATTTAACACAGCTAAATCGTTTTTATACAAAGTAGATTTTCCTAATTCAAAGTTTATTTGACTAGGAATAGAATCTGTAGTTTTTAAACTTTCGTCTTGGGCAATCACATTTCTATCTACAGGAATTGAAAGTTTATGAACTGGAATTGTATTGATAAAATCGCCAGTCTCTTGGTCCGTAATTTGTACCTTGTCTTTATCATCTTTACCAACATAATTTTTCATTATATCGTATAAATCGTAGTATTTATCCTCAGGATACGCAGCATTTGCCTGAAAACGTACATAATCTCTTTTTCTACCTTGAATTTGTTCAGCACTATAAATAACATCAATTGGTGCAGATTCGTTTACTTTGTATCGCATTTGATTAATGTACCAATCAATACCTAATAAGCTAAAGTTAATAACCCTAATATCTGGTCTTATTCCTTCAACTTCTTGTGCATACCAAAGTGGGTAAGTATCGTTGTCACCAAATGAGAATAGAATTGCATTTTTAGGGCAACTTTCTAAATAGTTTTTAGCTAAATCTCTAGCAATTGTTTTGTTGCTTCTATCGTGGTCATCCCATTCTTGTTGACCCATAATTACAGGAACTGCTAAAAAAGAAACTGAAGCTGCAACAACACCTGCCATTGTTCCATTCATTTTATTTTGTAGCCAAGATGCAATTGCCATTACTCCCAAACCAATCCACACAGCAAAAGCATAAAAACTTCCTACATAGGCATAATCCCTTTCACGTGGTTGAAAACCTGCTGGATTTAAATAAATATTAATGGCAATACCAGTGAAGAAGAACAATAAAAAGTTAACCAATGCATCACTTCCTTTTCTTCTAAAATGGAAGAACATTCCCAATAAACCTAAAATTAATGGTAGAGCATAAAGGTTATTGTTTGCTTTGTTTGATTTAGTAGTTTCTGGTAAATTATTTTGATTGCCATACATAGCAGCATCAACCATAGGAATACCAGTTTTCCAGTTTCCATCTCTAACATTACCAATAAAAAATCCTTGAAAGTCGTTTTGCTTGCCTGCAAAGTTCCAAAGGAAATATCTCATATACATCCAATAGAATTGATAACCACCAAAGAATTTAATGTTATCCATTTTGTTTGGTCTAGCTCCATCTTCATCATCCCATTTCTCTTGTCCAGTTTTAGGGTCTTTGGTTCTACCTAAACCTAGATAAGTAGCATAATAATATGCGTGGTTTTGATCGTCGCTAGCATCCCATACTCTTGGAAAAACCATTTTGTCTTTTGGCATATAAATCAACTTACGATCTTTGCCAGTAACTTCATATTTATCTCCAATTTTTTGATATTTATCGCCAGTTTCCATATCCTGAATAGGAGAGGAAGTTAATTTTTGACCATATAAAAGTGGAAAATCACCATATTGATCACGTGCCAAATAACCAACCAAACTTTGTGGATTATCTACATTGTACATATCAATAGCAGGGTCTGCACTACTACGAACCATGGTGGTGAAATAAGTGCTATAACCCATTAAAATAAATGCAGTACTATACAAGCCTAAACGCAGATATTCCATTCCTCTTTGTTTTGCAAATCGAATACCTAACCAAATTAAAACGCCTAGGAAAATAAAAAAGAAAATAAATCCGCTGAAGAAAGGAAGGTGGAAACTATTCACAAAAATCCTGTCGAAGAAACCTGCTCCTTTAATAGAATATTGAATGACTGCAATTTGTACAAAACCAGTAAGTACACATCCTAGTAAGAAGAAAATGTACATACCACCATAATATTCTTTTTTCTTTTTTCCTAATGATTCAACAGCAAACAGTAATCCAATTGCAATTAAAGTTCCCATTAACATTAAACCTACTAAAGTAGTATCACTAATAACAACATCTTCGCCAAAGTATTGACGTAAATTAGGTGCAATTTTCTCTAGTTGCTCATTCTCTGCACTGCAACTTCTGTAAGCAGCAATCATTGCTAAAGCTCCTCCACAAGAAACCACAATTAAAAACCATTTTCTAATAGCTGCATAGTTAAATGTATCTTTCTTTTTAAGGTAATAAACCATTACAATAGCAGGAATACACAATAGATTTAATAAATGGACACCTATGGAAAGACCCATCATAAAGAAGATGAAAATAATCCAACGATCAGGGTTGATAGAGTTTTCATTTACTTCGTCTAAAGCAGTTTCCCATTTAAGAATACCCCAAAACACAATAGCAGTAAAGAAAGAGCTCAGTGCATATACCTCACCCTCAACAGCACTAAACCAAAAACTATCACTAAAAGTATAAGCTAAAGCACCCACAACGCCTGAACCAATAATTGACCAAGCTTGTGCACCTGTTAAAGTTGCATCTGATCTAAGACCAATGATTTTTCTGGCAAAATAAGTAATGGTCCAAAACAAAAACAAAATGGTAAAACCACTTGCCACAGCACTCATTACATTTACAGCATAAGCAGCATTGGCAGGATTATCGCCAAAAAGTATAATAAAAAATCTACCTATTAACACAAACAAAGGAGCTCCTGGAGGATGGGGTAGCTGTAATTTATAAGCACAACTTACAAACTCTCCACAATCCCATAAACTACCTGTTGCTTCGGCAGTTAAAATGTAAACTGCACAGGCAATAAAGCAAATTGCCCATCCGCTAATATTATTTAGCTTTTTAAAATTCATTGGTTCTAGTTTTTAAAAATGTTCGCAAACATAATGAAATGTTGCTTATTAAATAATTGATTGGCTTTTGTTGTAAAATCTTTGTTTGTAAGTATCAAAATCTACAAAAAAACTGTTTCCTAAATGCTAATTGTAAGGAGTGGGAGAGTGAGAGAAGGTTGGAATATTGTTTTG
>JBMLRA010000053.1:0-14937 GCA_049241265.1 Chitinophagaceae bacterium | reverse complement strand
ATTTTAGTATTGATTTGTACAATAGAAGCTAAACTAAAAGTTCTCAAAGACTAAAGATAGCTAGTTTATAAAATCTGAAAAATAAACCACTTCTCAAAATGTTAGTTTCTCCAAATCTAATGTTTACTGTACCACTTTGGTCAAAAGTATCAATAGTTTTTATTAATTATAGCAGATTTCCCCCTTTTGTGGTTTGCAAACCTATATTCCTATATTAAACTAGGGAATAGTGGTTCCCTTTTACAAATACAGAGAATCAGTTTTTTTGTTTTCGGTCTACACAAAATTTAAACTGAATACAAAGAAATAAAGTACTTAAACTAAATTAAAACTAGTTAAAGTATTACGCCATTATTTATTGCATTTATTTCTGTAACATAAAAATATTTTTAAAATATCATTATCCACAAAATATTTCATTAACAAGTAAAGCCATTTTCTATGGCTACTTTTATGAACATTTATGTTTTTATTAAGAAACAAAACAAAATCTTTGCTTAAAGGAATTTTATAATATGAATAGGTGTATCAAAATATTATTTTTCATTGTTGCCATCGCTTTATTTAATACCAATGGTGTTAATGCCCAATCAACAAAAGTGTATAACGACCCCGATGCTGATTTTAAAAAAGCTAAGGAGTTTTTTCAAAAAGAACAATACAGTTTGGCTTATCCATTTTTTAAAGAATTGCACCTAAATGGCATAAAAGAATCTAATTACCCTAACCACTTAAAAACAGAAGCAGATTATTATTACATATTAAGTGGTTTAATTTTAGATGATGCCAGCATTATTGGCTATGCCAATGAGTTTTTGGATAAAGAAACAAATGTAGCTCGCACTCAAATTATTTATTTTCAATTAGGCGAATATAATTTTAGACAACAGCAATACGAGCTAGCTATAAATATGTATGCCAAGTCAGGTATTGATAATTTAAGCAATAGTGAAATTGCCCAAATGCAGTTTCATAAAGCATATTCTTATTTTGCCACACAACAATTTAAAGAGTCTAAAAATTTATTTAATAGCATACGTCAAATTCCTACCGACCCAAACTACATAGATGCTAATTATTATTATGGTTTTATAAGTTTTTACGATAAGCAATATGATGACGCCCTGAAAGCATTTACAGTTGCTGAGAAAGATGTTGTTTATCAAAATGTGGTTCCATTTTATATAGCTGAAATTTATTATTTCAATGGCAATAGAGATAAGGCTTTAAGCTATGGTGAAGCTGCTTTAAATAATGGTGGAGCAAAAATGTATGCCATTGAATTAAAACAATTGGTTGGACATTTATATTTTGATAAAAAGGAATACGCACAGGCATTGCCTTACCTTGAATATTATGTAAATAAAAGCGATAAAGTAAGACGTGAGGATTTGTACGAATTGTCGTTTTGTTACTACGCTGCAAAAAATCTTACTAAAGCAATAGAAGGATTTAAACAATTGGGTGGTAAAGAAGATTCATTGGCACAAAACAGTATGTATTTATTGGCTGATGCATATTTAAAAACAAACCAAAAAGCAAGTGCTAGAAACGCTTTTTTATTTTGTGCAGGTAACAGTAGTCACCAAGTCCAAAAAGAAGTGTCAGCTTTTAACTATGCTAAACTAAGCTACGAATTGGGTTATTTAGATATTACCATTAAGGATCTTCAATTGTTTTTAAACGATTATCCAAAATCGGCTTACACTACAGAAACCAAAGAGCTTTTAGTGAGTGCATTGGCTAACACTAGTAATTATAAGGATGCTTTGGATTTGTTTGAAAAACTGCCTGCAAAAACAGAATCTGTAAATAAAATTTATCCAAGAATATTATATGCTAGGGCAATAGAATTAATAAACGATAGGCAAATTGATAAAGCAGAGTTATTGTTAGATAAATTAATGAAAGCTCCATACAACACTTCACAAATTCAATTAGCTAATTTTTGGAAAGGAGAAATTGCATATCGCAATGGAAGTATTGATGATGCGGCATATTATTTTAGCACTTATTTATCAGCACCACAAACAAATGGAGAGGTGAATGTTAGTAATGCCAAATATAATCTTGCTTATTGCTTGTTAAAAAAAGAAAGTTACAAAGAAGCGTTAGTCTATTTTGAGCAAGTTGGTAAAAATGCAATGATCACTTCTCCAACAATGGAGCAAGATGCATATTTAAGAAGTGGCGACTGCTATTTTATGCAAAAATCTTTCCCTACTGCATTAAAGATTTATGATAATGTAATTACTCAAAACTTTCGTAGTGCCGATTATGCAATGTATCAAAAAGCAGTTATAGCAGGTGCTACAGGCAAACAAGCAGACAAAATTGCATTGTTGCAAAATCTTCCAGGCAGGTATCCTAATTCGTCTTTAGCAGGTGAAGCATTGCTTGAAATTGCTAACACTTATATAGCTGCTGAGGATTATGAAAAAGCCTTGTATCCTTTGCAAGAAATTATAAAGAATAAAACAGCAAATATTTTATACCCTCAGGCGTATTTAAAATTGGGAGTTGCTAATTTTAATTTAGATAAAAATGAAGAGGCTTTAAAGCAATTTAGTTATCTAGTTAAACAATATTCAAATACCCAAGAAGCTGATGAAAGTATTGAATACATTAGAAATATTTTTGTTGAAACACAACGCCCCAATGAGTTTATCAATTTTATGAAACAAAGTGGTAAACCAGTTACTTACACAGAAGCAGATTCATTAACGTATCGTTCAGCTTACATTCGTTTTGAAGCAAAAGATACAGCCAATGCAAGAAAAGGTTTTATCAATTATTTGTCTAACTATCCCGATGGGAAATATGCTTTAGACGCTAATTATCTTTTAGCAGAGTTAAACTATACCAACAAAAATAGTAATGCAGCTTTGCCTTTATACGAAAACATTGCAGCTAAGTCGCCTAATAAATATGCTGAACGTTGTGCTTTGCAAGCTGCCAGGATTTATTATTTTGAAATGAAGGATGTTGTAAATGCTGAGAAGTATTTTGCTCAAGCAAAAACCATTTCATCGCAACAAGAAAATAAGTTGGAAGCAATGCGTGGCTTGTTGCGTTGCCAATACAAACAACAAAAATGGAAAGATGCACAGCCCAATGCTAAAGATTTGTTAGCAGAAAAAAGTATTGCTACTGACGATAAAATGATGGCTAATTTAATAGTAGCAAAAGTTAGTCAAAATGAAAATAAACTAGATGATGCCATTACCTTCTACAAGCAAGTTACGGTTTTGGGTAAAACAGAATTTAGTGCTGAAGCCAATTATAGAATTTCAGAGGTTTTATACTTACAAGATAAATTAACCGAGTCGGAAAAAGTTGCTTTTGAAACTATTAAAAAGTTTGGCTCTTATGAATATTGGTTAACAAAAAGCTACATTTTATTGGGTGATATTTATTTTAAACAAAAAGATTTGTTTAATGCCGAAGCTACTTATAAAAGCATAGCTGAAAACTCTACTGTTGAAGAACTTAAAAAAGAAGCTCAGCAAAAACTTGCAACATTAATAGCCGAAAAAGACAAAGTGAATAAAGTAGAAACAAACTAATTGAATTGTATGAACAAACTGATTAAAATATATTTTCTTTTAACCTTTATGTTTTTATGTGTAGCAGTTAATGCACAAAAAAAACGTACAAGCAAAGCAAAGAAACAAACCACTGCTAATAAAAAGTCAAAAGCCAAATCTTCTTCTAAAAAGAAAGCTGTAAAAGAAGATAGGGGAGGAAATGACAATCAACCACCAGCTGAAGCATTAAAATTGTCAAAAGATACCACAACACCCAATGTGGTAACTATTACATCAGCATTTAAACCATTTTTAAGAACTGCTGCAAAAATTAACTTTACTGCATCAGCCCCTGAATTAGATACCAACAGATTTCAATTAAACTATAATATACCTGCTCAAAATTTATTTTTTAGTTATCAACCTGTGCCAATTAAGCCATTAGCATTAACAGCTGATTCTGCTTTTGAATGGCAAAATCATCAGTATGTAAAAGTTGGTTTTGGAAATTTTACAACACCATACTTTGAAACTGGTTTGGCTTTTGGGCATCCATCAAATGCTGTATTCACTATTAATGGAAAATTTGTTACATCTAAGGGTAGCTTAGATTTTCAAGAGTTTACAAAAGCAAATTTGAATGTTAATACAATTGTTTCAAGCATTGCAAATCACGAATTAACTGCTGGTATTTCTTACAGTTTAGCTAATCAATATAGATATGGCGTAAAACCGAATATAGCTTTTATAAAAGACCAATTGCAACAAAATTATAATACCATTGAAGCTAATGTTGCGTTACACACTAAAACAGACAATAGCTTTGGAATTAGTTATCATCCACAATTAAAAGCGACATTATTTTCAGATAATCAGCAAGGAAAAGAAACAGATATTGTAGCCAAAATTCCTTTTGCCAAAACAATATCAACATCATTAAAACTAAATGTTGAAGTTGGTGCAGATATAGCAAGTTATTCATCTCCGCAAGTTACAGAAAAGATATCAAATAATATATTTTCAGTTTCTCCTAATGCATTATACAGTACAAATGATTTGAGATTAAAAATAGGATTGCTTCCAACTTGGAATAACCAAGAATTTAAACTTTTACCCAATTTAACTGGTGAATATAATTTAGCCAATAATAAATTAATAGCACTTGCAGGAATAACGGGTAATTTCCAAAAAAATAGTTACGAATCTTTAACTACTATAAACCCATTCATAAGCCAACCAACAACATTATTAAATACGCAAATAAATGAAGTTTATGGTGGTGTAAAAGGTGTAATTGGCAAGCATTTTACATTTAGCAGTCAATTGTCATTTTTGAAATATGTTAATCAAGTACTATTTGTAAATAATGAAATCGATTCAAAAAGTCAAGACTTTGATGTTATTTACGAGCCTAACTTAAAAGCATTTAAAATTGCTGGAGAAGTGGGCTACACATCTCAAGAAAAACTTAGTTTGTTAGCATCAATAAAATACACTCAGTTTACAGCACAAGAAAGTTTTGCAAAAGCTTATGGTATCATTCCTTTGGAGATAAATGGGGCTGTCCGTTATAAATTGGGCAAGGATTTTTTCATTAAGGGGGATTTGTTTTTTTGGGATGGAGCTTACTACAGGGTACAAACTATTCAATCTAAAAAAAGTAGTGCAGCATTTGATTTAAATTTGGGTGCGGAATGTAAAGTATTAAACAAATTAAATGCTTATATAGATTTCAACAACTTATTCAACAACCAATATCAACGATGGAACCAATATAATGTTTTTGGGTTCAATGTTGTAGGAGGTGTTGTATATTCGTTTCACTAAAAACCTGTTATAAAATGTTATACGAATTATTCTACAAGTATTTGATACTAAATGGACGAGCCTCAATGCCAGGTATTGGAACTTTTGGTGTAGAGCAAATGCCTGCTACAATGGACTTTGAGAATAAAAAGCTAAATCCACCAACACAAAATATTAAACTAGAAACAAACGAAATTGCAACTGACACTTATTCCCTTTACAACTATTTTGCTAAAGAATTAAATGTAAATGAGAGTGAAGCAGCAAGAAGGTTTAAAGAATTTACTCACGATATTGAAAAACAAACTGCTGCACAAGGAGCTTTATTGTTACCAGGTATTGGCAGACTTAGAAAAGAATATTCTGGATATGTTATTGATGCTGAGATAGAAACTAAGCAAGTATTGCCTGACTTATGGATTACAAAAACACAAGCTGCAACAACAACTTTAATGGATGTGTATGCAAATGTTCAACCTTCTATCATTAAACAATCTAAATTTGATGTTAAAAGTGATAGGTTAGTTGCAGCTGAAAAAGAGGACTATTGGTGGGTAATAGCTATTGTTTTTGCTATTATGGGATTGGGAGCTTTGTTATATTATTACATCTAATAGACACTTGAAAAAATAATTTTTATAAAGCAGTCATTTTATTTCACATTGGTGGTTTTTAATGATTGCTCTTTTTTTTGCTCCTTATTATCAAAAAAAAGAATCTTAACAGCAATTACAATTAGGGTTATTGCAAATATTTTTTTAAGCATTTTATCGTTTAGCGATAATGCTAGTTTGCTGCCAAAAAAATTGCCAATAATAAATCCAATAGCTACAATAGCAACAACTCGAAAATCTACTTGTCCCTGTTTGTAATACTGCCAAACACCCAATATTCCTGCTGGCAAAAGCAATATACCCAGTGAAGTTCCTTGTGCCATTTTTTGTGGGAATGCTAAAAAGAAAACAAGGCAGGGAACAATAATAATTCCTCCACCAACACCCACTAGCCCACTAAGTGCACCAGACGCCATACCAATTAAAAGCATTATTAAAATAATGCTAATGGAAAGAGTCATTTTATTTTTCAATTTTATTTTTTAATAAATGTCGTCTTATAAAAGTCAATTGCTTCTTGTATAATTTCAAGTGCTGTAGATTTATCTTTAAATTCTTCTACTTCTACAGTTTTATTTTCTAGCTTTTTATATTCTTCGAAAAAATGTCTTAATTCGTCAAAAAAATGCTTGGGTAACTCTTCAATATTGTTATAATGATTTACACCAGGGTCGTTTGCAGCAACAGCAATAATTTTATCATCAGCATCACCACCATCAATCATTTGCATCACACCAATTACTTTGGCTTCCATTAATGTAAGTGCCTGCACAGGCAATGTAGTTATAACTAGTATATCTAATGGGTCTTTGTCCCCACCATATGTTTGTGGAATGAATCCGTAGTTAACTGGATAATGAAACGATGAGTAAATAATTCTATCTAATTTAAGTAATCCAGTTGTTTTATCAATTTCATATTTGCACCTGCTTCCTTGTGGTATTTCAATAATTGCATTTACAATTCTAGGGGCATTTTCCCCAAAGTGCACACCGTGCCAAGGATGTAAAACATTTGTAGTTATCATAGTGCAAACGTACTATCTTATTTTAATGATTTAGTTGATTTTTTATAAGCACATTAATAAATTGTCCTAAAAAAAGTTTATTTATATAAAATGAAAGCGGTTCGGCTTTGATGAACCGAACCGCTTTTACTAAAAAAATGAAAAATTAATTCTCTATAACTAAAGATCTATTTGCTATTCTATTTTTTTGATAATCATAAATAACAACTTGATAAACACCATTAGAAAGATGACTAACATTGATTTTACTTTGATTTGTATTGTTATTAAGTAAAATGTTACTAGTAATTACTTTCTGTGCATTAAGATTGTACACTTCTAAAACATAGCTGCCATTGTTTTCAGATGAAATTTGAACATTCGCAATACCCCTTGCAGGATTAGGGTTAATAGAAACCAATAATTTGTCTTTTCTTTTTAAAACAACAACTTTAGAATATGTTTTTTCTCCAGATTTAGAAATGATTACAAGTCTATAAAAATTGTTGCCAATAGTAGGGTTGTAGTCATTAAATGAATTAGATACTTTTAATACATCGTTGCCTTGAATACTACCAATAGCCTCAAAAGAAACTCCATCTATACTTTTTTCTACGATAATTTTTGATGTTTCTGTAATAACTTCTGCAATCCATTTAATTTGATTATGACTATTAAAAATTTCACCAGTGAATGATGATAGTTTTATTGGTAATGCAGTTCCATTGAACGTTAAATTGAAAACAGCTTTTGTATTTGCTATACCATCGGCAACTAATAAATAATCAGTATTTGCTGCAAGGCCTGTAATGTCAGTAAGCGTTCCATTAGTTGTAAAAGTTCTGCAAGCAACTGGAGTAGGGAAGTTGCCACCACCTGGACAAGATGAAACTGCATATAATGCTAGTTCAATTCCTTTAACTGAACAACTATTAAGACCACCAGGAGTTGTAGAATATCCACTAACAACAATGCTTAATGCACCACTATTTAAAGTTTTTATTGGATAAAATTGTGTATTGGTTACACCAGTTCCTAGCCCTGTACACTTTAGTTCTGTGAATTGGGGGTCGTTAATTGAATTGCTGGTAGCATGCACTAAATCAAATGGAATAACTGTACCTGTATTAGTTGCAATTGCTTGAAAATTTGATGGGCAATTATCATTGGTAACAGCAGTATATGCTAAATGAGTCATCTCACTTGTGTAAGTGCAGTTGCTAAAATTACTGTTTTGCGGGGTGCACATATATAAGGCTCCATTATATGCAGAGCCATCTGGCGTTACTCTTTTTACACCATTTTCAACAGCATAATGCATTAGTTTTCCAGGATTATTGTTAGGGTTAGCACCTTGAGAGCCATCATTAACATGACCCAAACTTAGTGCATGCCCTAATTCGTGTAATAATACTGTCTCTAAATCTATTTGTGACGAAGATGGAGCACAAGGACCTGCTGTGAAACTTGCAGAACCTACTGAAACTCCAGCGTTTCGTATAATAACATCAAAAGCTGTTTTTTGTCCTACAGAACAAGTGGTTGAGTATGAATAACAAACAGCTAACACTCCTGCTGATAATGGAGTTGTGCCGCTATTAGTGTTATCATACATAACAATATTTTCGATGTCATTTCCTAAACTTTGTGAAGCAGTTGCACCACCTTCTGGCCAATTCATACCTACAATTTCTCTCCAAGTAGTTAATGCTCTTTGTACAGTAGCTTTGGCTGTTGATGCATCTAAATCTACACCACTTCCTGCTGTATTATTACTAAAATAAACAGTATATCCTCCTGAGCCATTTTGATTGATTAGTCCCATTTCTCTAACTCCATTTGATAAAATACTATAATAAACGTTAAGTGGGTCAGGAGCCATAGAAGTTACACCAGTTGATTCTCTAACAGAAAAAAAGCCAGAAGCAGCACGTGTTGGAACTTTTACTTTAATTTGAGTGTTTGTCCATTGAGAAATAGCAGCATCAGTAGAGTTTACCACGAAAGTTGGTGTACCAGCACCAGTATTTCCATCAGTAAAAATAATTGCTGCAGAACCTCCAGCAGTACCAAAGTTGTTTCCAACAATTGTTAATACATTGGTTGTAGGGTCTAAAAAAGCACCTGCATTCACTGTTGCTGGACTAAAACTTGTAATTTCTGGAATTGCTAATATTCCTACACCAAAGGGGTTAGAATTAATATTGAATGAAGCATCTTTTACAATAATACTGTTACCTGTCTTGATTTGTAATTCTGTATATAATGCACCAGAAATACTATTGTAATTTACAAAAGGTGCAACTGCTTTTTTATTAGCAATGTCATATACAAAACAGCCTTGACTACTGCTATAAACATCCATTAAAATATTATTAGTTATTGGTGAACGAAGATTGATAACATTTGGATGTAAGAAAAATACACCAATTTCTTCGTTATCTAAACTTAGTAAATCACTTGCTTCTAAACTAACATCACCAACAGTACCACCTTGCGTTAAAACCTCAATATAGGTATCAGTCATTCCTCCTTTAAAAATTTTATAAACTTTTACTTTATTGGTGGTAAAAATTACTGTGTGTGCAGCATTCCAAAAGCTCGTTTTGCTCACAACCTTTCCCTCAATAATATTTGTGGAGTTGGCTACTTTTTCATCCATACTAACTGGGTATAATGCATTGGCTTTTGATTCATTTGAAATGACTAGCATTAAGATTAAGG
Organism: Chitinophagaceae bacterium; assembly: GCA_049241265.1. Taxonomy (GTDB): domain Bacteria; phylum Bacteroidota; class Bacteroidia; order Chitinophagales; family Chitinophagaceae; genus CAIVPM01. The sequence continues at coordinate 5,260 of JBMLRA010000053.1, read as the reverse complement.
ATAGCACAAGGCAGATTTTTTTCATATTGAAAAATTTAAAGTAGTGATATATTTATGATGCTTTGTAACTCTACGCTTCAATGATTCAAAAGGTTAGATGAATACAAAAATTATTTTAATATAATGTTTTAAAGAGATTTAGGCAATAAAGATAATTAGTTTTTTAGCTAATTAAGGCATATAAATCAATGGTTTGCTTCCAGCAATTTCCATTAACTCTAAATCAAAAACTAAATCTTTACCAGCAAGAGGGTGATTTGCATCCAACTTCACGAATTCATCTGCAACTTCTACAATTACTACAGGAAAATTTTGACCATCTTGACTGCTCATTTGCAACTGCATTCCAACTTCAGGAACCATATCAGCTGGGAATTGATTTCTAGGGAAATCCATAATCATCTCAGCTTGGCTAGGGCCATAGGCTTCCATAAAAGGAATATGTATGGTTTTTTTATCGCCCACTACCATATCCATAACACCTGCATCAAAACCAGGAATTACCATTCCGCTTCCCACTTCAAACTCTAAAGGTTCTCTTCCATTTGAAGAATCAAATATTGAACCATCAGTTAATGTACCATGATAATGAATCTTTACAGTATCACCATTTTTTACTTGTTGCATCTCATTTATTTTTATGAATGGCAAAGAAAGGAAAACTTGTATTATGTTCGCAGAAATTCGTTCATAGTTCATAATTTTCAGTTAAGAATAATCAATAATTAATAATTCAAAAAGATGTTGCCACAATATTTAAAAGAGCTTTTTAAAAATCAATCCTATAACCCACATAATTTCTTTTTAATGGCTGGTCCATGTGTGGTAGAAGGAGAGGAGATTGTAATGGAAATTGCTGATAAAGTTTCAAGTGTTTGTAAAAGGCTTGAAATACCTTACATTTTTAAAGCATCCTACAGAAAAGCTAATAGAACAAGTGCAACTTCATTCACTGGTTTGGGTGATGAAATTGGATTAGATATTTTAAAAAAGGTTGCAACAAAATATAATTTACCAACAGTTACCGATGTACACAGTGCTGCTGAATGTGCTGTTGCTGCTGATTTTGTAGATGTTTTGCAAATTCCTGCATTCTTGTGCAGACAAACAGATTTATTAGTTGCTGCTGCTGAAACAGGCAAAATTATCAATGTTAAAAAAGGACAATTCTTAAGTGGACCTGCTATGAAATTTGCAGCAGATAAAATTAAAAATGCTGGTAACAATAAAGTAATGCTTTGCGAAAGAGGAACAACTTTTGGTTATCAAGATTTAGTAGTTGATTATAGAAATATCCCGTGGATGCAGGAACACAATTGCCCTGTGGTGATGGATGTTACACACAGCCTTCAACAACCTAATCAAACAAGTGGTATAACTGGTGGAAACCCACAATTGATAGGCACTATAGCCAAAGCTGCTATTGCAACAGGGGCTGATGGTTTGTTTATTGAAACACATCCCAATCCTTCACAAGCAAAAAGTGATGGAGCTAATATGCTTCACTTAGATTTGCTTGAAAATTTATTAGAACAATTAGTTAAAATTAGAAAAGCAGTAATTTAGCTTTCACTACTAACCACTAACTATTTACAATTTACCCAATAAAAAAATGAACTTACAACTTACTCGTCCTATTGCATTTATTGATTTAGAAACAACTGGTATCAATATCAGTACAGATAGAATTGTTGAGATTGCCATTGTAAAAATTTCTCCTGATGGAACTAAAACTGTAAAAAGGAAAATTTTGAATCCAACAATTCCTATTCCTCAAGGTGCAATAGACGTTCATGGAATTACTAATGAAATGGTGAAAGATGCACCAACTTTTAAACAAGCATCAAACGAAATAAAACAATTTATTGAAGGCTGTGATATTGGTGGATATAATAGTAATCGTTTTGATATTCCAATGTTGGTGGAAGAGTTTTTGCGTTGCGAATTGAACATTGATATTGAAAGTAGAAAGTTAGTTGATGTGCAAAAAGTATATCACTTAATGGAGCAAAGAACTTTGAGTGCTGCCTATAAATTTTATTGTCAGAAAGAGTTAGAGGGAGCACATGGTGCAGAAGTTGATGCAACTGCTACATATGAAGTTTTAGAAGCTCAAATTGCAAAATACAGCCAAATTGGAAATACTGTTGAAAGCATTATTAAGTTTACTGGGGAAGAACAAATAGTAGATTTTTCAAGAAGGTTTGTAATGGAAAATGGAGTTGAGGTTTTTAATTTTGGAAAACACAAAGGCAAGCCTGTAACAAGGGTTTTGAAAGAAGAACCTCAATATTATGATTGGATGATGAAAGGAGATTTTGCTTTGCATACCAAACTAAAAATTACTGAAATTTTAAATAGAACTTTGGTGAAGAAATAAGACAGTTTATTGTTTATAGTTTTTTGGTTTTGTCTTTACACTTTTGCTTTTTTATTTTATGCCCAAACCACTCATCATCATCACAGGAAAAGATGGACAACTAGGATTTGAGTTAACTCAAATACAACAACAATATTCAAATCAGTTTGATTTTTTATTTACAAACCGAAGTGATTTGGATTTGATGAACGAAGCTTCAATAGAGGCTTTCATCAATCAACATCAACCAAAATATTTCATTAATTGTGCTGCTTACACAGCAGTTGATAAAGCTGAAATTGAGAAAGATATTGCTTTTGCAATAAATGCAACAGCCCCTTCAGTTATTGCCAAAACTTGTGCTTCAATTAATTGTCAGTTCATTCATATTAGCACTGATTATGTTTTTGATGGAGAAAAGAAAGCTCCTTATTTACCATCAGATGAAATTAATCCACTAAATGTTTATGGAGCATCAAAAGCAACAGGAGAGCAATTAGCTATAGAAAATAATCCTCAATCTATTATTATCAGAACATCTTGGGTTTACTCAACTCACGGCAAAAACTTTGTGAAAACAATGTTGAAATTGATGAGTGAAAGAGAATCTATCAATGTTGTTGCAGACCAAATTGGTTGCCCAACAAATGCTGCGGATTTAGCAAGTGCAATTATGCAAATTACTGTAAAACTTAATGATAACAATAGTTTAAAGCATTCTAATATTTATCATTATTCTAACACAGGCAATATTTCCTGGTTTCAATTTGCACAGGCAATACAAGAAATTGCTAAGCTAAATTGTACTGTTAATCCTATTCCAAGCTCAGCATATCCAACTCCTGCACAACGTTCTAACTATTCTGTAATGGATACGTCTTATGTTACAAATGATTTTGGAGTTGAAATAAAAGAATGGAGAAATAGTTTACAGTTGATGGTTAATAGTTTATAGGTAAATTCACTTCATAATAAAATCGTACATCTAAAATCATAAATCTAAAATAGAATGCCACACGAAGCCATTTCAGTTTTTGATATGTTTAAAATTGGAGTTGGTCCAAGCAGTTCTCATACACTTGGTCCTTGGCGTGCTGCTATGAGATGTATTGAAACGATTCAACAAAAAACATCTTTAAGCAATGTAAAATCTGTTACAGTATTGCTTTATGGTTCACTTGCAAAAACAGGTAAAGGCCACGGCACTGATATTGCAGTTTTACTAGGTTTGTGCAATGAAGACCCTGTTACAATTGATGTAAATTCAATTGATGATAAAATCAACTTCATTAAAACAAACCATCAATTGAATCTTGGTGGTGAGCATATTATAGAATTCAATATAAAAGAACACTTACAATTTTTATATACAGAAACATTGCCCTTTCATCCTAATGGATTAAGTTTTTTAGTAGAATTGAATGATGGCAATAGTTTCAGCGAAACTTATTATTCCATTGGTGGTGGATTTGTGGTGAAGGAAAATGAAGAGAATAACAGTAAATCTAATGTGGTGCTACCGTTTCCAATTAATACAGCTAAAGATCTGTTGCATTGGTGTATGAAAACTGGAATGTCTATTAGTGAAGTTGTTGCAGAAAATGAATTGGCTTGGAGAAATGAACAACAAATGAATGATGGTGTTTTAGGAATCTGGAAAGCTATGAAAGATTGTATCTACAGAGGTTGCCATACAAAAGGAATGTTGCCTGGTGGATTACATGTAAATCGAAGGGCATCTGCATTGAATAAAAAACTATTGAAAGATAAAGCTTATACTGATTATGATTCTTGGATAGAAGTAATTAAGCAAGGTGGAGGAAATTTTCAATATATACTTGATTGGGTGAGTTGTTTTGCCTTGGCTGTGAATGAAGAAAATGCAAGTTTTGGAAGAGTGGTAACAGCTCCTACAAATGGTGCAGCAGGTGTTATTCCTGCTGTGTTAATGTACTATATTGCTTTTTGTGATGGTAATGATGAAACTAAGATTATCAAATTTTTATTAACTGCATCCGAGATTGGCAGCATCTTTAAAAAAGGAGCAACCATATCTGCAGCGATGGGTGGCTGTCAGGCAGAAATTGGTGTTAGCAGTGCAATGGCTGCTGCTGCATTAACTGAAAGTATGGGCGGCACTCAAAAGCAGGCTTGTATGGCTGCTGAAATTGCAATGGAACATCATCTAGGATTGACTTGTGATCCAATTGCTGGACTTGTTCAAGTGCCTTGTATTGAACGCAATACAATGGGGGCTATAAAAGCTATCACTGCCTCTCAATTAGCACTGCAATCTATGCCAGACTTTGCTAAAGTAAGTCTGGATAAAGTGATAGAAACAATGTGGAATACTGCATTAGATATGAACAGCAAATACAAAGAAACCGCCGATGGCGGTTTAGCTTTGTCTGTTGGCTTAGCAGAATGTTAATCTTACTTTACTCTTATTTTTATTCCATTACTGTGACTGATAAACTCAGGTGCATACATACATTGAATACTTGCCAAACCCACACTAAATGTCCCCGAATGTGTTATGTATAAAGGATAGTCAAACACATAAGTTCCTTTTTGAATATTATCAATAAAGAAATTTGTAGAAGCATCTTTAGTGCTTTCGTAATAACCCAAACCATCCTGCCATTTATATTGGCTCAGCACATTAACAGGCTCGGTTGATGCTGCCCTCATATCTTTTAAATGCAAAAACTCCATTGGTCTGTCTGCTCTTAATTCTATCCTTACAATCAGTTTGTCACCAACACTTAATTCATCGTTTTCATTCAGTGGCTCCAATACTTTCTTTGTGCCATTGTTTATCTCGATGAATAACTTTTTAACTAATGTTAATGGAGCGTTTTTAGTTGAAGCAGTAACATCATTTACATCAGCAAAGTATTG
>JBMLRA010000052.1:0-2054 GCA_049241265.1 Chitinophagaceae bacterium | reverse complement strand
TCATGGTGGTGGTGCATTTTCTGGAAAAGATCCAAGTAAAGTAGATAGAAGTGCTGCTTATGCAACACGTCATATTGCTAAAAACTTGGTTGCTGCTGGTGTTTGTACTGAAGCTTTAGTGCAAGTAAGTTATGCAATTGGTGTGGCTCAACCAACATCAATCAATGTAAATACTTATGGCACTGCAAAAGTTAAAATGACTGATGGACAAATTGGAAAAATAGTTGAAGGCATCTTTGATATGCGTCCTTACTTTATTGAGCAACGTTTTAAATTACGTACTCCAATGTATAGCGAAACTGCTGCTTATGGACATATGGGTCGTAAAAATGAAGTTGTAGAAAAAACATTTACTACTCCTGATGGGAAAGCTAAAAAAGTAAAAGTTGAATTATTTACTTGGGAAAAATTAGATTATGTTGCTAAAGTTAAAAAAGCATTTGGTATAAAATAATTATATTATTTTCTCATAATAAAAAAGGTTCTCGTTAAAATGAGAACCTTTTTTATTATGAGAAAATGCCGGATTTTATTCAGCCCAACTCATTGTATAATCTTTGTTTTCAATATTTAAAGCATCTACAGTAAGCATTAATGGATGAAATGTATCAACCATAACAGCTAATTCCTGTGTTTCTTTTTTTCCAATACTTTTCTCTACTGCTCCAGGGTGTGGGCCATGAGGAATACCAGCTGGATGTAGTGTTATCATACCACGAGTTACACTTTTTCTGCTCATAAAATCACCATCAACATAGTATAAAACCTCATCACTATCAATATTGCTATGGTTATATGGAGCTGGAATTGCATCTGGATGATAATCGTATAATCTTGGGCAAAAACTACATATTACAAAGTTGGGTGCATCAAAAGTTTGATGTACTGGTGGTGGTTGATGTACTCTACCTGTTATTGGCTCAAAATCATGAATACTTAAAGCATATGGATAACAACATCCATCCCACCCTACTACATCGAAAGGATGCGTACCATAATGCAAGCCATAGAGAACAGATTTCTTTTTTGTTTTTATTAAAAAATCTCCTTTTTCATCTATAGTCTGTAAGTTTTTTGGAGTTCGAATATCACGTTCACAAAAAGGCGAATGTTCTAATAACTGACCATATTTGCTTAAGTATCTGTTAGGAAATCTATAAGGTCCAAAACTTTCAACTATAAACAATCTATTATTATTATCATCAAAGTGAATTTGATAGATGGTTCCTCTTGGAATAATTAAATAATCACCATATCCAAATTCTAATTCTCCATATTGGGTTAATAATTTACCAGATCCTTCATGAATAAAAATCATTTCGTCTGCATCAGCATTCTTATAGAAATACTTTGTAAGACTTTCCTGAGGTGCTGCTAATACAATATGGCAATCATTATTCACCAATACTGCTTTACGACTTTGTAGATAGTCAGCCTCAGGTTTTACACTAAAACCCTCGAAGCTTCTATGTTTCAGCATTTTTTCTTCTGCTATTTTGGGGCCAACATCAACGGGTTCGTCTGTTGCAATAATTTGTGTGGGTGGATGGCAATGATATAGAAGAGAATAATCGTTACTAAATCCTTCGGTTGAAAATAACTGTTCGGAATACAATCCTCCATCGCTTTTACGGAATTGGGTATGGCGTTTATGAGGAACGCTCCCCATAGAAATGTAATGAGACATAATATTGTTTTTGAATTATTATAAAAAATTGTTGCGAAATAATGCTTTGGAGCATAATTAATTAAACAGTTTTATAGACAATTCAAGTGTAACTAAAAGAAAGATATACTTCCATTTACGCTTATCAATATAATATGTAAAATTTCTAAAGAATGGCATTGTAAAGATTAGTACAAACTTCTTACCCAAGGCACATCACTAAATCTAAATGGCCAAGGAACTGATGCAATGATTACAATTAAAGCTGCAATATAAATCCACATTAACTTCTTGTGCTTTGCAGCATCATTATTTGTTAGTTTCTTCGATATTGAACTTGATATGGTTATTAAAACTATTGCAATTAACATTCCAATAAAATGTTCTA
>JBMLRA010000051.1:0-9668 GCA_049241265.1 Chitinophagaceae bacterium | reverse complement strand
TTTTATAAATTGCAATCGAAGGAAAAATAGTCCACAAGAAAATTTTAGCTTCAAAATGTAAGCTATTTTCTTTTAATGTTGTTTCTGAGATGCCTGATTATTTTGAAGTAGAACTCAATTCAGTTATTCTCGACTTGTATATTACTACTCGTTTTTATGACAAGAAAGACAATCCTTTGGAAATCGGAACTCAATTATTTAATGGGTTTGCTAAGGTAAAAATCAGAAAAAATAACGAGTACAAAAACGATGTTCATTTTCACTTTTCAACTTTTTGGCAGCAATTTTTTTTTCTAACATATCGTTTTGGTATTATTTGAAAAAATACTGTTGCAAAGTAAGGAACTGATGTGTAAAAGCAACACATTTAGCACTTTTTTTTGATAATCTCTGTTTAAAAACAGTCTGTTAATTAGATAAAAACAGCATTAGATTTGTACAAACTTTAAATTATAAAAATGGATTTTTCACTTTTTACTTGGGCCGATTATTTAGGATTATTTGGAGCTTTTTTAAGTGCAATTACTTTTATCCCTCAAGTAATACAAACCTATAAAACAAAAAGTGTAAAAGACCTTAATTTATCAATGTTACTAATTGTTTTTTCAAGTGTTATTATTTGGCTTGTTTATGGTTTTGCCAAAGATTTATTGCCTGTAATTATTGCCAATAGTATAATTTTAATTCTCAGTGCTATATTACTTTATTTTAAAGCAACATTTAAAAACTAATTTTTAAAAAAATATCTTTTTTAACACTTAATCAATATCTAATAACTATACATATTTTCGTTAAGTTAACATAACTCAACATTGTACCTCTAACACATAAATTTTTATGTCTGTATATAATCAAAACCGAAGCAGGGTGGTGCAAACCATTTTTGTATCGGTTTTTGTCATCATTTTACTTCAATTAATTAATCTACAAATTGTTTCATCAAAATATCGAATCGCCGCAGACGAAAATGCCAATCTTAGAAAAGTAATTTACCCCAATAGGGGAATTATTTTCGATAGAAAAAAACATTCGCTTTTAGAGAATGTTATTATGTACGATTTAATAGTTACCCCATCTGAAACTAAGGGTTTAGATACAGTGGCTTTTTGTGCAATGATGGATTTAGATACCCTATCATATAAAAAAAGGATTCAAAAAATAATTAATAAAACAGGTAGTGCTGTAAAACCAGGAACTTTTGAGGCATTGCTAACACCTGAAAAATATGCTAGATTATCAGAAAATATGTATCGCTTTCCTGGATTTTTATTAAGTGAACGTTCTGTACGTAGCTATCCTTACAATGCTGCAGGTAATGTACTTGGCTATATTGCAGAAGTGGATACAGGTTTTTTACGAAGACATAAAGATGAAGGATATGAAATGGGCGATTATGTTGGATTTACTGGTTTAGAAAGAACGTATGAGAAAGTGTTGATGGGTCAAAGGGGTGTAAAAAGGCTTATAAAGGATAAACTTAGCCGTAATATGGGCTCTTACGAAAATGGTATATACGATACTGTAGCAATTGCTGGAAAAAACTTATACAGCAGCCTAGATATTGAATTGCAAAAGCTGGGCGAAAAATTAATGACCAATAAAGTAGGAAGTATTGTAGCCATTAATCCTAAAACTGGGGGCATTTTATGTATGGTTAGTGCACCTACCTACAACCCTAATTATTTAACAGGCCCAGAGAGAAGAAAACATTTTGGAGAGCTATTTACCGACCCCCGAAAGCCATTAATTAACAGACCTGTTAGTAATAAATCTTCTCCTGGTTCAACCTTTAAAACTGTAGTTGGAATTGTTGGTTTAACAGAGGGGGTTATTGATGAGCATTACTCATTAACTTGCGGTGGTGCATTTTGGGGTTGTGGCAATGGCAAACCCAAATGCTTAGATAAAGGAACATTTAATATTAAAGGAGCTATTGCAGTTAGTGACAATGCTTTTTTTGCAACAGTTTATAAAAAAATATTAGATCAAAATAAATACCCAAATACCGATAGTGCATTAGAACAATTTAACAAGTATGCTCGTTCGTTTGGGCTTGGTACTAAATTAGGGGTTGATTTGCCATCTGAAAACAAGGGCAATATTCCTTCATCTGCATTTTATAGAAAAATGCATAGTGTAAAATGGAATTCGTGCAATATTATTTCAAACTCAATAGGACAAGGCGAGGTAGAAGCATCACTTTTACAACTAGCTAATGTAATGGCTACTATTGCTAATAAAGGGTATTTTTATACACCACATTTAATAGATTCAATAGAAGGTGGAGACGAGTACAAACTACTTTCTAATTTTAAAGTAAAACACCACGTATTAAATGTGCCAGATAGTGTTTTTGAAGATGTACATGATGGAATGCAGGCTGTTATGGAATATGGAACAGGTGCAGCTGTTAAAGTTGATGGCATAAACATTTGTGGTAAAACAGGAACTGTTGAAAACTATACTAAAGGGGAAAAACAAAAAGACCACGCTTTTTTTGGAGCATTTGCCCCAAGAGAAAATCCTAAAATTGCCATTGCTGTAATGTGTGAAAATGCAGGATTTGGCTCTCAGTCATCTGCCCCTATTGCTAGTTTATTAATAGAAAAATATTTAAACGATAGTATTACAGGCAACGAAAGAAAAAAGCTTGAAGAAAGAATTACCAATACTAAGTTGATTCCTAAAATAATGCAAATGCAAATAGACTTGATGGAGGCTGCTAAAAAAGCAAAACAAGACTCCATCAATAATATTTTAGAAATGGATAAAGAAGGTAGAGACAGTTCTGAAGTTGAACAAGAGGAACAAAAACAAACTTTACCCGAAGCTTTACCAATAAAACAACCTATAAAAGAAAATAAAAGAACCAATGATACCTCAAATGCTGCGTTAATAGACGATAGAAAAAAAAGTATTAAAGACAATAAGAAGCAAGCGTAGCAAAAGTATAACTGAACAGATTGATGTAGAATAATGTAGTTATAATAATTACATTTTTTGAAAGTGTAGGTTTCGTTACCAATAATTTTATTGGTGGTAATAAATTAACTTTACTACATTTATACTTCTAAAACAACGATTATGCTTGAATGGCAAACAGGAAAGGTAATTGATATTCAAGAAGCTTCTTCCTCTACAAAACGCTTCTTTATAGAGATTCCAGCAATCCCCAATTTTCAGTTCGAAGCAGGACAATTTGTAACATTAGATTTACCCATTCACGAACAAAAAAATAAGCGTTGGCGTAGTTATTCAATAGCATCTGCACCTAATGGAACCAATGTAATTGAATTGATAATCGTATTGCTTGAAGGGGGGGTAGGCACCAATTATTTATTCAACAATGTATCGATAGGTAGTGAATTAACGTTGCGAGGCCCATTGGGAAAATTTACATTGCCACAAGTAATCGAAAAAGATTTATACTTGATTTGTACGGGTACAGGAATTGCTCCATTTAGATCAATGGTTAATTATATACACGAGAATCACTTAGTTCATAAAAATATTTATTTAATATTTGGATGCAGGCATTTTGGCGATTGTTTATATAAAGATGAATTACTTGAATTGCAAAATAAATTAGCCAATTTTTACTATATGCCTTGCTTTTCACGAGAGACAGATATTCCTCATTGTGGTAGAAAGGGCTATGTACACGAAGCATACACAGAAAAAATTTTGGAAAATAAAATTGGAAATGATTTAGCACCGTCTTCTTTTTATTTATGTGGATGGAAAAATATGATAGACGAAGCCAAACAACGAATAATTGATTTGGGATTCGATAAAAAAGAAGTTCATTTGGAACTATACGGGTAATAATTTAATTTAAGTGTATATTTTTTTTTAATTATTTTTTTTCAAAGGGTATAGTATGTTTTAAAACCATAAATTCGTAGTCAATAAACAAAAAATACAAAAATGAAAAAATTATTAGTAATTGCATTTGCTATTACGGCATTAGGGTCTTGTAAAAAAAGTGATGATACACAAGCACAATTAGAAGTAACTGCAGCAAATATTGCAGGCGTTTATAAAATTACTGCTGTTGTGGAGGTAGAGGGTGGTGTAACTTATGATAGATTTAATGGAGGCACTCTTGCTGGTGGCTTATCTTATCCAAGCGACTATGAAGCTTGCGAAAAAGACGATACTTTTACGTTTACAGCAGCTGGTAATGTTACCAATGCAGAGGGTGCGGTTTCTTGTACTCCTGCAACCCCATCTATTACTGCTCCATATACAGTAAACACAACAGCCAAAACCCTAACATCTTTTGGTATAACAAGCACCGTTAAAAGTTTAACATCATCTACAATGGTTCTTGAAAATACTAGTTCATCAGGTGGAGTAACTACTGTAACAACAACAACTTTTTCTAAGTAAAAACTTTATCAATTTTATATAAGCCATCTTAAAAGGTGGCTTTTTTTATTTATACAACTTCATGAATTACTTTCGCAAGTATGAGCAGCAACACAAGTTATCCCAAAGAAAAAATAAATATTCTTTTTTTAGAAAACATAAGCGACAAAGCTGTTAGTCATTTTAAACAAAATGGCTACACTAATGTGCGTAAGTTAAATGGAGCTTTAAGCGAGGCTGATTTAATGAAAGAATTGAAAGAGGTGCATCTTTTAGGCATTCGCTCAAAAACACAAATTACAAAAAAAATATTAGCTGCTGCACCTAAACTACAAGCAATAGGTTGTTTTTGCATTGGTGTAAATCAAGTAGATTTAAAAGCAGCAACCAAGCAAGGTGTTGCAGTATTTAATGCCCCATATAGCAATACAAGAAGCGTTGCAGAATTAGTAATTGGGCTTGCTATTATGCTTATTCGCAGAATTGCAGATAAAAATAATGCAGCACATAAAGGAATATGGCTTAAAGAGGCAAAAGGTAGTTTTGAATTGCGAGGCAAAACACTTGGAATTATTGGTTATGGTAATATTGGTTCCCAAATAAGTATTATGGCAGAAAGCCTTGGTATGAAGGTGTTGTTTTATGATGTTGAAACGAAATTGCCATTGGGAAATGCTGTTGCTGCAAGAAACATTAAAGAGGTGGTAAGTAAATCAGATATTATAACAATGCATATTCCAGAAAATGATACAACCACCAATATTATTAATAAAACAGTTTTAAAACAATTTAAAAAAGGCAGTATTTTTATTAACTATGCACGTGGTACAGTTGTAGATCTAGATGCTTTAGCAATTGCATTAAAAGAAGGACATATTAGTGGGGCTGCTGTAGATGTTTTTCCATGGGAACCCGAAAAAAATGGAGATAAATTTATCACACCATTACAAGGGCTATCAAACGTAATTTTAACACCACATATTGGGGGTAGTACTGAAGAAGCTCAAGAAAATATTGGCGAAGATGTAAGCAATAAACTTTTTAATTACCTAGAAAAAGGAATTACAAATGGCTCACACACATTGCCAGCCTTAGGTTTACCTGCTGTTGCAAATGCACACAGAATTTTGCATATTCATAACAATGTTCCTGGAGTTTTAAGTGCCATTAACACAACACTTGCAGCTAATAAAATTAATATCTTAGGGCAATATTTAACAACCAATGATTTAATTGGTTATGTTGTTTTAGATGTAGATAAAAAGCTATCTGCTAAAGCTATTGAGCTATTAAAGCATGTTAAAGAAACAATAAAAGTTAGGCTTTTGTATTAAAAAAACGAAAATCGTAGGGCATACAATTATTTGTGTGCAACCTCTTCAATAGTTGCATTAATGCCTCTTTCACCTATAGCTTCACACATAGTTTTTAGTGTGTCAAACTCTCCATTTTTAACTGCATATTTTCCTTTAAAGTGAATAAGCATTGCACATTGTTCTGCTTGGTCTAGTGTGTGTTGGCAAATTTCTATTAATGATTCTATAACCCAATCAAAAGTATTCACTTCATCATTCCATACCACTAAACTAAATGGATAATCAGAAACAGTAAGTGTTTCTGTTATGTTTAATTCTTTAATATCAAAATCAGTTTGTACAATCATAATACAAAAATAAAAATTGTTATTGAATAACGACTATAAAAGTGTTAGATTGTGTTAGCAAGCTTTTTTATACGCTATTTTTTTTAAAGTGTCAAGGAAATACTACAAAAAAAGCACTTACTTTATACCCTAAAAAGCCATCATTAATGGTTCTGCTTCGCCACATTCCTTTTCTTAAAACTGTGCTGCTGCATAGTGTTACTGCATTTGGTGGCCCACAAGGACACTATGGTATGATGCTTAAAACTTTTGTACACAAAAGAAAAGATGTAACCGAGCAAGAACTCTTAGACTTTAATGCTTTTTGTAATCTTTTACCAGGTGCTTCATCTACGCAAACCCTTACACTTATTGGCTTTAAGCGTGGTGGATTACCTCTTGCTTTTTTAACCCTACTTATCTGGATTACACCTGCTTGTTTAATAATGGGCAGCCTATCTTTTTTAATCGACTATTTTAAGGATAGAAATTTACCACTTCATATTTTCAAGTTTGTGCAGCCAATGGCAATTGGTTTTATAATGTATTCTGCATGGCGATTGTTTCATATTAGTATAAAAAATACCATTACAAAAGTGGTATTATTTGCAAGTGCCATAGCAACCTTTTTATTGTTTAAATCTCCTTGGATTTTTCCAGCAGTAATTCTTGCAGCAGGCATAGCAACTAACTTTAGCAGGAAACGTATTCCACAAATAGGCGTCAAGTCCAAAAAAATAAAATGGGGTAATATTTTGATATTTATTTTTTTGTTTTTAATGGCAGGATATATTAGTGAAACTGCAACACAACAACATTGGAAAAATAGAAAACTGTTTAACCTTTTCGAAAATAATTATCGATTTTCAAGCTTGGTTTTTGGTGGTGGCGATGTGTTGATGCCAATGATGTATGAGCAATATGTTGTTCGCCCAAAAACTGAAAAAATAATTAATAGTAAAAGGGATGTACTAAAAATTGAAAAAGAAGATTTTTTAACTGGTTATGGAATAGTGAGAGCTATTCCTGGTCCTGTTTTTTCAATAGGTGCTTTTACAGGAGGCTTGGTTGTAAGAGATGAAAATAGTAAATGGACCCAAATGTTGGGTTGTATTTTAGGCGGAATTGCTATTTTTTTACCTAGTGCATTATTGGTTCTTTTCTTTTTTCCTGTGTGGCATAATTTAAAAAAATATGCAGTTATTTATAGGTCATTAGAAGGCATTAATGCAGCTGTAGTGGGCATTATGGTGGGTGCTATTTTTTATTTATTAAAAGATGTTTGCCTTGAATCAATTTTGCAAAACAAGCTAGATGGTTGGCTATCAATTGGTATTTCTTTTACCACTTTTTTATGCCTGCACAAAACAAAATTACCTGCACCCATTATAGTACTAGCCTGTTTGTTAACAGGTATTATAGTATAGTTTAAACCATTTCATTCATTAATAATACTTGCCAAGCTTTTTCAACATCGCCAATTTGTAATAATTCTTTAGCATATAAATGAATTTCTGTTTCCATTGCTGTTGGATTTACAGCATAGTACTGCACAATATGCCTCATTTTTTCATCCTCTAAAATGGGGTTTATGGTAGGCATTTCACTAACATTTGCTAATAGCCCCAAATCGTTTCCTGTTAAAACATTGCTTGTTCTAATGCTTTTAGGTAAAGCATCTACACCAATTCCTAATTGTATATTAGGTTTAGGAACTTTAAATAAATTAGAGGCATTAGCTTGTAGATACCAATCTCCACCAAGCCTTGCAATAAGGTTTATTTTAGTTTGGTCAATATTTGTTTGGTCTTCGTTTAAAATACTTTCGTCAACGTGCATTAATAAAACTTCAGCAATTACAAGTTGACCAGCACCTTTATTCTCACCAAGGCTTTTAATTTCAATAACCTTACATTCTAATTTTATTTTCGCCTCTTTAACCAATGGTGGTTTTATAATGCTTGAGGGTTGTTTTGTAAAACCTGCTTTTATAAATTCATCTGTTCCTTTTGCATATTCACAACTAGATAAACTTACTTGTTGCACCATATCGTAATCGCAAATATTAATAGCAACTTCTGCTATCTCCATTACATTTTCTAAAGTGTGTTTAATGGTATTATCTCTAACACGCCTTGCAGGAGAAAAAATAACTATGGGCGGGTTCGATGAAAATAAATTAAAAAAACTAAATGGGCTAAGGTTCACATTACCCTCTTTATCTATTGTGCTAGCTAAGGCTATTGGTCTTGGTGCTATTGCGTGTTGTAGCCAAGCTTGTCGTTGTGCAGGGGCTAGTTCTTGAATATTTATTAGCATAGTGCATTATTGAAATGCAAACTTATCTATTTTAGCTTATTGTAAAATTTTAATGGCTTGTATAAGGTTTCTTGTTATAAAATAGGTTTACACTAAAAAAAATGAAAGTGTAAAATAAGAGAGACAATAGATTCATTGTTGGTGTAAAACACAGAATAACGGCGAAGATGGGAGCGAAGACCAACAAGGGCGAAAAACCATATGAAAAATGAAATTTTATGCAACTATCAATCGCAGTACAAAATATATCGCAGAGTCCCCGTTGGGAGACTCTGCGGGGAAGGAAGGTTTATTTTTGATAAAGCTAGTGACTGATAAAAACACAGTAGCTACACAAAAATTAATAATAGAATAAGATGAATGCACTATTAAATATTAAAAGCAAAGCCCACAAATTACTTGTGGGCTTTGCTTTATTGCTGGTATTAAAAAACTATGGGCAAATTAATTTGGTACCCAACCCCAGTTTTGAACAATATACCAATTGCCCAGATAATTCAACGGTAACAGGTTCTAAATTAGGCAAGCCTAATTTTTGGTATAAACCTGATAGGGGGGGGGTATTTGAATGCTTGTTCCAATAGTATTCCCGCTTTAAGAGGCGGTGTACCATACCATCCATTACTTGTTGGATATGGCTATCAACCTGCAAGAACTGGGAGTGCTTATGTGGTAATGTTTTATTTTAATGTTATAAATAATTATTTTCAAGTAAAGTTGATAGATAGCTTGAAAGCCAATAAATACTATTATGCTGAGTATTATGTAAATCTTACAAACATTAGTGAAATAGCTTGCAATAACCAAAGTATGTTATTTACAAAAAATGCTGTTTACGTAGATACTGCTAACAATGCCCAAATACTGCCTGCCAATCCACAAATAACAAACTACAAAAACGATATTATTGCCGATACTGTAAATTGGGTTAAAGTAAGCGGCATTTTTAAAGCACAAGGTGGAGAGCAATATTTAACATTAGGTAATTTTAGGGATTTGGTAAATGATACAAAAAGAATTATTTTCCAAACTATTGGCTATGGGGGTGCATTGTATTATGCTGATGATGTTGCGGTTTATGAGTTAGATAGCTTTTGCCTAAAAGCAGATGCAGGTAAAGACACAGCCATAACACTTGGAGATAGTGTATTTATTGGCAGCTATACCAATGGTATAGATAGCCTTAAATGGCAAATACAAAATACGACAATAGACAGCACACGCCCTGGCTTTTGGGTAAAACCTACCACCACTACCACTTATATTTTACAGCAAACAGTGAATGGTTGTTTTAGTGCAGATACTGTGGTGGTTACTGTGGGTACGGTACCATTAA
>JBMLRA010000050.1:0-1761 GCA_049241265.1 Chitinophagaceae bacterium | reverse complement strand
GTTGGTATGTCGTAAGACTACCAACAAGATGCTTACTAGTCCATTATCAAAAACTTCTTCATTAAAAAAAGTTGTTGGTCAAAAGACACAACAACGGCGAAAAATAAACTATTTCTTTATCCTTTGTATCCTTACCAACAGAAATAATCCAAGTGTGGTTGGTGTAACACAAACCATTAAAAAAAACACATTGTCATCTATCGAGATGCACTGCTAAGAAGTATAGAAAAAACATTTGTTTAGGTGCGATATACAGACCTGTATTCGACCAAAAAATTTGTACTTTTTATCTAAAACAATTATCATTGTAATAAATTTATTATTATGAAAACGAAACTATCTATATACATTTCATTGGTTTCAATTTGCTTATTTCAAAATGTAGTTAATGCTCAAATAGTTGATAACGACTGTAACTGTACATCAACAACAATGCTGGGTATAGAAGGACGAAAAATTATAAAATCAACTGATACTGCCCAGCCGTATAATGGTTTTATCGTTGCGGGTACTTTTGGATTTGGAAAGGCTACTCAATCTACATTTAGTTTAACTGGAAGAACTACTTTAAGCCTAATTTACATATCAAAAATTGGTGGAATAGAAATAGGCGGAGGTGCTAATTATTTCTTTCGTTCAACTCAAAATCCAATTAATTTAGATACAGAAACTGTTGCAGATATTCTACTTTACGCTAGACTAGGCTATGTTGTTCCTGTAATGAAAAATGGATTTGCAGGTGCTTTTGTAAATATGGGTTCTGTTAGCAGTGATGGAAAAAAATATTCAACAGGCAATGTTGGCTTTGAAGCAGAATTGGGTTATCGTTTTTTTAGTTCAAAGAAAAAAGCTAATAATATCAATTTTAGTGGTGTACTTAATTTTCAATCTGTAAATTACGAAGGAGTCGATTATAGTAACTTGAGTTTGTCATTCAGATTTTCTGTTCTTCAATTTTGGAAAAGGAGATAACTCAATCGATACTTCTGGCACTTGGTTTTTCTTTATAGCTAAGTCTCTTGAAGAGCAATTTTTTCTAATCTAAGAGCTGTTTTCACTTCCCCTCCTTTGGAGGGGTTAGGGGTGGTTTTTAACTTTGCTATGGTAAGGCCACATTTTTTCCCAGCAAAATGTATATTTTATGTAGTTCCATATAAATGTCTTGGCTTATTGGTAGCATAAGGGCATTCCAAAAAAAACAAAAAATTTCGCAAATAATATTTAATTAAAATATATTTTTGGTTTAAAATTTAATCATGAAAAAGAACTTATGCTATTTAACTATTGTTTTGTGTGTTTTGCAAGGATGCAAAAAAGAAACAGAAAGTAATCATTCCATCATTGGTAAATGGAGTTTGAAAACTTTTAGAGAAAAAATAATTAATAAAGGCACAAACGTTGTTGCAAGTGATAATACTGCAAATTATTCTGCAAATAGTTATGCTGATCTTAGAACAGACGGAAAAATTTATTTTTATGGAAGTATTCCAAGTTGGGGGATTAATGGAAACTATGATACATCCTATTATTTTTTAAACGGAAATACAATAAAAACTATTAGTTCAAATCTAAGAGATACAAATAATTTAGTTATTGAAGTGTTAACTCAAAATGAGCTAAAATTTAAAAATACAAGGAATTCCACCTTTCAAATAGTAGAGTATTATACTGCTGCAACTAGGTAAATACAACTTCAGTATATAATCTTTTTTTCTTAGCAACGTCTCTGAAAGGACGTTGCGGTAATCATGACTTTCCATT
>JBMLRA010000049.1:0-13616 GCA_049241265.1 Chitinophagaceae bacterium | reverse complement strand
ACTTTCATCAAACTCTAACATTTCTGTTGCGTCAAACTGTAGTGTGCAGTTATCTTTAGGTTCATCTAATTTAAAGTAAGGATGCCAACCCTCGCAATATGGAATTGCAAATGAATTACAATGTTGAATAGTTGAAGTTACTGTTAATTTATTATCAGCTTCCAATTTCCAAATAAGTTTTATATCATATGAAAATGGATAACCCTTCTCATAACCATTATATTGATGAGTTAATACAACCAAAGCAAACTCATTGTTGGCTTGGGTTTCAGTAATATCATAAATAGCATCATACACAATCCCGTGCATTGCATTGTTAGCTAAATAAAATTTTTCTATTTTATAATTGTTACTACCAAACTTATATTCACCATTCTTCAACCTGCAAGCAAATGGACTTAATTTACAACTTTTGAACCAAGTATTTTTTTGTGCAATAGCATCGTCAACATTTGTATAAGCATCAACTATATTAAACAGCTCATTATTTTTTTTTATGCAAAAAGAATTCAATAATCCACCAAAACAAAATATTTCAGCCTGCGTATTTGTTGCCATATCTTTTAATAAAATAGATGGATGAGATTGTGATGTATCAACGGTTACAGTAAACGGCATAAAAAAATATTATCACAATATTAAGTTTATTCATCAACATAAAACCAAGCTATTAAATTTGTTTTTTATTGAATAAATATGAATACAACATCACTTACAAAAGTTGCAATGATTCCAGCACGCTATGCAGCTACAAGGTTTCCTGCCAAATTAATGCAAATGCTGGGCAGCAAAACTGTTATTCGCCATACTTATGATAATACTGTTGCCACAAATCTATTTAATGAAGTAATTGTGGTAACTGATAGTGAAATTATTTTTAATGAAATAGTAAGCAATGGTGGCAAAGCCATTATGAGCAAGCGTTCTCACGAAAGTGGTAGTGATAGAATTGCAGAAGCCGCTGCTGATTTAGAAGTTGATGTTATTGTAAATGTGCAAGGCGATGAACCTTTTGTAAAACGAGAACCGCTTGAAAAGCTACTAAATGTTTTTGATGATAACAACGTACAAGTTGCAAGCCTAATGCAAATATTAAAAGATGAAAAATCAATTGCCGACCCTAACTATGTGAAAGTAGCAGTAGATAAAAATATGAATTCGTTGATGTTTAGCCGAAGTGTAATTCCTTATCACAGAGACAAAAATATTTCGCCAGCATACTATGAACACATTGGCGTGTATGCTTTTCGCAAACAAGCATTAATGAACTTTACAAATTGGGAAATGACACCTTTAGAAGCTGCCGAGAAAATTGAATGTTTGAGGTATTTAGAAAATGGAGTTCCATTAAAAATGATTGTTACAGATTATATGGGTGTTGAAATTGATACACCAGAAGATTTAGAGAAAGCCACTAAATTATTATAGCGTTATAATAAACTCATCAACATAAAAAACAAAAAAGCTGCCTAATTAAAGACAGCTTTTTTCACTTACTAGTCCGTTACCTTATATAAAGCTAACTTCACTATTTATTTTAAACAGCAGCAACAATACCAGATTGAATATCTGCAAGTTTTGCTCTAATTTTTGTTTCAATTTCTGTAGCC
Source organism: Chitinophagaceae bacterium (assembly GCA_049241265.1). Classification (GTDB taxonomy): domain Bacteria; phylum Bacteroidota; class Bacteroidia; order Chitinophagales; family Chitinophagaceae; genus CAIVPM01. Next base: position 12,006 of record JBMLRA010000049.1, on the reverse strand, counting down.
AATGTTGGATTGTCAAGTAATAATTGTTTAACAGCATCTCTTCCTTGACCGAGTTTATTACTATCATAACTAAACCAGCTACCACTTTTATTCACAATTCCTAGCTCAACACCCATATCAATAATCTCACCTACTTTACTAATTCCTTCTCCAAAAACAATATCAAACTCCGCAACTCTAAATGGAGGAGCAACTTTGTTTTTTACAACTTTAATTTTTGCTCTATTTCCAATTGCCACATCGCCATCTTTAATTTGTGCAACTCTTCTAATGTCCAATCTTACAGAAGCATAGAACTTTAAGGCATTACCACCAGTTGTAGTTTCAGGGCTGCCAAACATAACACCTATTTTCTCTCTTAATTGATTGATGAAAATACAAACTGTGTTTGTTTTATGAATTGTTGCAGTTAGCTTTCTTAGTGCTTGGCTCATTAGTCTTGCTTGCAAGCCCATTTTGCTGTCACCCATTTCTCCTTCTAATTCTCCCTTTGGAACCAATGCTGCAACAGAATCAATTACTACAACATCTAATGCTCCAGATAAAATTAATCTATCAGCAATTTCCAAAGCTTGTTCTCCATAATCTGGTTGTGATATTAAAAGATTATCAACATCTACACCAAGCTTTTGAGCATAACTGCTATCAAACGCATGTTCTGCATCAATAATTGCACAGATACCTCCTTTTTTTTGTGCCTCAGCTATTATGTGTGTTGCTATAGTAGTTTTACCACTACTTTCTGGTCCATAAATTTCAATAATTCTTCCTTTAGGCACACCTCCTATTCCTAGTGCAGTATCAAGCCCTATAGAACCTGTGCTTATTACTTCTATCTCTGAAACTCCTTTTTCATTCATCATCATTACACTGCCTTTACCAAAGTCTTTATCAATTTTATCAATTGTAAGTTTTAGTGCTTTTAATTTCTCGTTATTGGGAGTACTCATAGTTTCGTTCTTTTTTGACATCAAATGTAATTAAGGCTGTAAAAATAGTAAAAATATTTACAACAACTAATTTTTTTAGTATTTTTTACTAATTTTTTTGGATTGCAAGTTATTACACACTTAAGTGGGCTTTATGGAACAATTTCTACTCTAGTTCCTACTGGTAATTGACTATATATTTCTCTAACAAAATCATTTTTGGTACTAACGCAGCCCTCTGTCCAATTTTGATGTTCATCTACAGCAAAATCTTCTCGTGGCCAAGTACCATGAATACCAATTGAACCTCCTATTTTGGCATTAGCTGGAATTTCGCCATTCATTTTTCTTTGATAAAATTTTCTGTAGCTTTCTGCATTGGGATAATCAATGGCCATAAATCTATCCCATTTTGGATGCACTCTTTTAGCTGCAATATGAAAAGTTCCTTCTGGTGTGCGTCTATCACCCTCGTACATTTTATCCCTTTTATCACTACTTCCAAAAGTTACAGGATAACTTACCACAAAAACATTATCTGAATCATATATACTCATTGTGTAATTACTTTTACTAACAACAATATAAAAATCATCTTTAGTAATAAGATTTGTAAATGATGTGTGTGCTAAAAAAATGATGGATAAAAAGAGTAGTTTCTTCATTGTTTTCATACAAGATTAGAAACGCAATTTAGCGAAGAAAATTATCAATATCAATAAATAATTTTGTTAATTTTAGATTAATAAAAAAGCAACTCCAAAACTGAAGTTGCTTTTTTATTGATGCTTATTTAATAATATTTAAACTATCTAGTTCCTTTATCGTAATTTGGGGTAAGCCGCCACCTTTTTTTGCTTTAATTTTATTAACAACTAATTGTCCAACTTTTTCAGCATCTTCTTTGTTAACAAAACTTTTTCTTCCTTCTATTGCTGGTATTATTTCCTGATGAATATAAATTTTATTGTTTATATGAATATCATATCCCCAGCCGTTATTTATAGCAAATGTTTTTATTTGTATAACCTCATTTTGCTTAGCAGCATTTTTAAAAATAAAAAAAACAATTGCAATAAGAAGTAAAAAATAAGCCCAGTATTTTTTAATCGTTTGCATTATAACTTTCGTTTGGTTTAAACTCATCTAAATTATCGAAATAATAAGTTGAGTTTGTACCTAAACCCACAAAACCTTTTCCTGCTACACTAAATCCAACAGCTGCATTTCTTGTGCTTCTTTCAAATGTTGTTTTAGAAGTCCAAGCGTCAGTAGCAAAATCATACTCCCAAACAGTGCTAGTGTTTGAACCATTTTGTCCAGTTGCTAAGTATCCTTTTTTATCAATTACAAAAGCTACAGCACTACCTCTAACTATTGATGTGTATGTATCATCATAAGATTCAGAACTTAAATTAGCTATGTCTCTTAATTTAGTCCATTTGTCTGTTGATGGAGAGTATTTAGCCATTTCAGTAACTACAGTACCATTATTAGTGCCTGAAACTATATATGCTTCATTGTTATAAACCATTACAGTTGCATCTCTTCTTTTATCAGAAGTATTCATACTTGCCTTTTGTGTCCAAGTTCCCATTGCACCATTTGCAGGGTCAAATTCCCATAAATCTTTAGTATGGCTACCAGTATATCCACTACATATATATCCTTTAGCACCTATTCCAAAACCAACAGCTCCATAACGTGCACCACTGCCAACTACGCCATTTGCGGGGTCTGGCAAACCTGCTTTTTGGGTCCAAGTATTTGCTCCAGGATTATACTCCCAATTATCTTGTAATTTGTTTATACCATCGTAACCCGTTGCAACATAGCCATTACCATTTGCAGTAAATGCAATTCCAGAATTTCTTTTAGTACCTGGCATTAATGCAACTTGACTCCAAGTATCAGTTGTTGGATTGTAAGCCCAAAAGTCGTTGTAACGAATAGTTCCATCAAACCCTGTACCTACATAAGCTGTGTTACCTATAACAAAACTAACAGCTCCAGCTCTACCATTACCATCAAATGCAGAGCGTTTTACCCAGTTTCCAACTGTTGTTGTTTCTTCTGTTGTTGTAGATTTACAAGCCACACCAATTAATGCAAAGCTGGTTGCAACAAGTACTAAATTTTTTAAATGCTTCATCTTTTCTTTGAATTTACTTTTATTAAATATTTTTCTGCCAATTTTTTAAGCAGCATCAAAATATAAAGACCGCAAAAATAGTAGAGTGCTGCATACGTTAAGTTAAAACTTTCACAAATTATAAAACAAGCTTTTGGGCTAATGTTCAACTTGTATATTTGCCACCCACAATCTGTTTTAGATGAAACAGAAACCTATTGAATAGTATATGAGTAAAAAAATTATATCACCATTTGCATTTCTAATGCTTTTGGTGTTTTTATTAACAACATCTTGCAAAAAAGCAGACATAAAATTTGGTGAGGAGTTTCTTGACAACGATATAGCACAAATTTATAAAACTGATTCATTTTCAGTAGATGTATCTACTGTTTATATGGATTCATTCATTACTTCGTCCAAAGGAACTGTTTTAGTGGGTGGTTATACTGATGCAATTTTTGGTAGAGTAAATACACAATCTTACTTTGAACTTGCTCCACCATCGTATGAAGATATTTACGCTAATACATCTCTTGATTCAATTTGTTTAATATTAACAACTAAAAATAACTATTATGGAGATAGTACTATTCCTGTAAACATTAAAGTAGATGAACTAAAAGATTCTATTAATTTACCTGAAAACAATTTTGCATTTTATAATACATCGCAATTTGAGGCTAAAACAAGTTCTTTAATTGCTACCAATACAAATATTATTGTACGCCCTTTATCTGATAAAGAAGTAAGCATTAAACTTCCAAATTCGTTTGGCAATACAATTTTAAATAAACTAAAAGACCCCACAGACAACACGCTTAAAACGACCGCTTCATTTTTAACCTATTTTAAAGGCATAAAGCTTAGTAGTAATTTAAATACACAAATGATTGTAGGATTTAGTGATGCTGTGGTAATGAGATTATATTATAAAGCCCCAGGATTAGGTGCTGTACATAAAACAGCAGACTTTACGCTTGTTAATAAATTACACCAATTTAACAATATTAGTGTTGATAGAGCTGGTACAATACTTGGTAACAATAATTTTGGTGCAAACAAACGAGAAATTTCAAGCTTATTTACTAACAACGAGTCTTATACACAAGCTGCTACTGGAAGTATGATTAAACTTACTTTTCCTACCATCAAGGGAATTTTGCAAATACCCAACTTTGCTAAAATTTTAAAAGCAGCATTAATTGTAAAGCCTGTTAAAGGCAGTTACAACACATCATATTTTTTACCACCCAATTTAAGATTGTCCTACACTAATCAAAACAATAATTTAGGTAGCGACTTGGCTTTTATAACTAATAATGGAGCCTTGTCTGTACAATATGGTTTTTTACAAACTGATTATTTCTTGAACGAGAACACACAATATCAATACGATTTAACAGAGTATTTAAAAGAAGTTTTAAGAACAACAAACATTACACAAGGAGATGGGCTGTTACTAACACCACCATCTAATGCATTTGAAAGCGAATTTGCAAGAGTTGTTATTGGTAACAAAAGCAACCCATTAGGTAAAATTCAATTAGTTATCTATTATGCTGCTGTTAAATAAATAATAAAAATGAAGAAATTATATTTTGCATTTATTTTTTGTGTTTGCATTGTAAAAGCAAATGCACAAAACACTAGTTCGCCATATTCAATTATTGGTTTAGGAGACATTGAAAAAAGTTATTTTGACAGAACTTCTGGTTTGGGTTATGGTGGTGTTGCTTTAATTAGTGATAGGTATCTGTTGATTTCTAATCCTGCATCAGCAGCTTTTTTACCAAAACCATCTTATTCAAACTCTTTTTACTTTGAGCTAGCTGCAAGGTATAAAAATGTAAACTACTCTGGAGTAGCTATTACAAATAATACAACTAGCCAAAGCAATGATTTACAATTTAAAAAAATTGCTTTTGCAATTAAACCAAAAGCCAAGTGGGCTTTAAGTTTTGGCTTATTACCATTTAGCAGTTCTAACTACTCATTTAATGGGGTAAAGCAAGTGCAAGGAGGAACATTTAATGTAGATGCCAATTATACAGGTGCTGGAAGCACAAGTTTGGTTTATCTTACCAATAGTTTCCTAATAACAAAAAATTTGAGTATTGGTGTACAATCATCATTATTATTTGGCCAAGTAAACGACAATGAGATTGTTTATAGTTCCATTACTGATAGTGTACTAACAACCAACAGAAACATATTTTTATCTAACTCTTACTTTAAAGGTGGGTTGCTTTATAACATAAATGCTTCAAAAAATTTAAAATTATCTATTGGTGCAACAGGATCTTTAAAGACAAATATTAACGCAGATTATCAATTAACTGTTAAAGACGGTAATTCTATATTAAAAGATATTGATGAAAAAAGAAATAATTACACATCACTACCTTTAATGGGTAATATTGGCTTAGCTGCAACCTACAAAAATAATTACACTTTTGTTGTGGATTATTCTGGTCAAAACTGGAGCAGTTTAAACTACAAAGGCACCAATTATTTTTTAACAAATAGCTCTAGAATTAGTGCAGGTATTCAGTATTCAAACAATGTTGCATTAAAGGATGTAAAAGGTGGCACAACTGGAACCTACGAGAAAAACTCTTTACAACTTGGGTATTATTATAATAATTCTTACTTAAATGTATATGGTCAACAAATAAAAGAATGGGGTATTACAATGGGTGCAGGAACGCTATTAACAAGAAGTGGATTGGGCATTCAAGGCACCATTGAAATTGGCAGTAGAGGCAATACTAGCAATGGTTTAATTAAAGAAAACATTACGCAAATTGGTTTAACAATTAGCTACAGAGATAACTGGTTTACCAAGAAAGTAAAAAAATACAATTAATAAAAAAGGATAAGTCAAAAACTTATCCTTTTTTTATATCTCAACTATCCTTTTTTCAGTGCTTGACTATAAGTTTCCAAGCATCGTTTTCTGGCGTCTTCATGAACAACAATTGGTTTCGGATAATCGAAACTATTGAGTTCCGGAACCCATTTTTTTATATAATGCAAATCTTTATCAAACTTTTCTGTTTGCAGTTTTGGACTAAAAACCCTGAAATAAGGAGCAGCATCACAACCACTTCCTGCAGCCCATTGCCAACCTCCATTATTTGCAGCGAAGTCAAAGTCTAACAATTTTTTTGCAAAATAGGCTTCGCCCCAACGCCAATCAATTAGCAAATGTTTTGTAAGAAAAGAAGCCACAATCATTCTTACTCTATTGTGCATATAACCAGTTTCATTTAGTTCTCTCATACCTGCATCTACAATTGGATAACCAGTTTTTCCATTACACCATTTTTCAAATTCTTGTTCATTATTTCGCCATTGTATTGAATCATATTCTTGCCTAAAAGCCTTGCCTGTGCTAATGTGTGGAAAATGATGTAGAATAGAAAAATAAAAATCCCGCCAAATCAACTCATTTAAAAATGTTTCATTTAATGGCAAACTATACTGCACCAATTTTCTAATGCTGATTGTTCCAAATCTTAAATGTACACCCAATTTTGATGTGCCATTAACAGCAGGAAAATTTCTTTGGTCAGTATATTTTTTTACTAATTCAACCGATAAACTTTTCTTTGGAAATACAGTATGTGTTGCAGCAAAACCCATTTCATTCAAACCAATCATTGGCTTAGCTTGTTGCTTGAAAAAGTTATTAAAATATTTTTCTGTAGGATAAGATTTATAATAAAACTCGTTCAGTTTGAGTTTCCATTTTTTGCTGTAAGGCGTAAAAACTGTATAGGGTTTTCCATCATCTTTTGTTACTTCATCTTTTTCAAAAACTACCTGGTCTTTATAGGTTTTTAAAACTGCATTATGCTCTTTTAGTAAAGCATCTATTTCTTTATCTCTATCTAAAGCATACTGTTCATAATCGTGATTGGTGTAAACAGTTTCAATAATAAATTTTTCAAGCAATTCTTTAAAAGCCTTTATTGGTGTGGCATAGAAGACTTCAAGTGTACTACCAAGTTCTACTAATTGTGTTTGCATTTCGTGCAAAGCATTATGTATAAACTCAACACGTTTATCTGTTTTATCCTCTAAATCATTCAATATATTTTTATCGAAAATAAAAATGGGCAATACATTTTTATTTTCTTTTAAAGCGTGGTATAGTGCTGCATTATCAGCCAATCTTAAGTCTCTTCTAAACCAGATGATATTGATGGTTTGTTTCATTAATTTTTTATTTTTTACCACATAGACACATAAAACGCGAAGCTTTATTTTCTTATGTGAGCTATGTGCCTATGTGTTTAATATTTTATAAATTCTCCTTGTCTCAAAATTCACATAATTGCTATCTCCCAATTGCCTCACCCACATTATTCCTTTAATAGCATTGGTTAAAAATACTTCATCGGCATTAGCAATATCTTCAACGTTTACAATGGTTTCAACAACTTTAATATTGTTTTTTTGTAGTGTTGTAATAATATGTTTTCTCATTACCCCATCAATACAACCTTCAGTTAAAGCTGGTGTTTTTATTTCATTGTTCTTTATCATAAACACATTGGCTATGGTGCTATCTGCAATGTTGTTATTACTGTTTAGCAACAGAGCATCATTCAATTTATTTTCTTTTGCCCACAATGCAGCCATAGCATATTGCAAATAATTATTACTTTTAATATTGCTAAAAACATCGCAGCTTTTTTTTGCCAAAGGATAAACATCTATCACCAATCCATTTTCGTTTAACTTGTTTACAGTTTCGCTCAGCTTGAAACTTTGTATTAAAATATGAGGATGAAAATTGGTTACCTCATAAAGTCCTGCATCTGCCCTGTAAAATGTAATTCTTATTCTGCCTAAATGATGATGGTAATTTTTGGTAGCAAGTTCAATAATTTGCATTTCTAAGTTATCGAAAGAAAAATGTTTCGCATTTACAAAACCAAGTGTGTCAAGGCTTGCAGCTATTCTTTCAAAGTGCAATTCTTTCAATTCAATAATGCCATCAACCAATTTTATGGTTTCAAAAAAGCCATCGCCATATCTAAATGAACGATTGTTTACAGAAATATTATTTTCGCTGTCAAGAAATATTTTTCCATCAAGATTATAGTAACTCAAACTAGCCATTGAACAAATTTGAGTTAGTTTTATCAATCAATTTTATTTAATATGACTATTGCTGAAATAATTACTCCACTCGAAAAGTTTGCACCAACATTTTATCAAGAATCTTATGATAATTGTGGTTTGTTAACAGGCAATTCAAATTGGAAATGCAGTGGTGTTATTTGCACATTAGATGTAACTGAGGCAGTGGTGCTTGAGGCGAAGGAAAAAGGGTGTAACTTAATTGTAGCTCATCACCCCATTATTTTTGGTGGACTTAAAAAAATTACTGGCAAAAATTATGTTGAACAAACTGTTATTGCTGCCATTAAAAACGACATTGCCATTTATGCCATTCACACCAACCTAGACAATGTTATCAATGGTGTTAACAATAAAATTGCAGATAAACTTGGTTTAATTAATCGACGAATACTTGCTCCCAAGCAAAATTTGCTGAGCAAACTATTTGTTTTTGTTCCTGAAAATGCAGTTGAAAAAGTGAAAGAAGCCATTTTTGATGCCGGTGCAGGACATATTGCAAATTACAGTGAATGTAGTTTTAGCTCTCAAGGAATTGGAACTTTTAAAGGGAATGAAAATAGTAATCCTACAATTGGAGAACCAATGATTCGTTCAACTATTTCGGAAGTTAAAATAGAAGTGATTCTGCCCAATTATTTGCAACATTATGTGGTTGCTAAAATGATAGAAGCTCATCCATACGAGGAGGTAGCTTATGATATTGTATCATTAAACAATCATTATCAGCAAGTTGGAAGTGGCTTAATTGGGGATTTGGAATTAGGAGTTGGTGAATTGGAATTTCTTCAATTGCTAAAAAAACAATTTGGCTTGCAGGTTATAAAACACACAAAATTCTTAAATAAACCTATCAAAAAAGTTGCTCTATGTGGTGGTGCAGGAAGTTTTTTTACTAAAAATGCCATTGCAGCAAAAGCTGATATTTACATTACATCTGACATAAAATACCACGAATTTTTCGATGCTGAAAACAAGATTGTGATTGCAGATATTGGACATTGGGAAAGCGAACAATTTACAGTTGAATTATTGATGGAGATTTTACAGTCAAAATCCCCTACTTTTGCCGTCCTTAAAAGTGAGGTAAAGTCGAATCCTGTAGAATATTTTATAGGCTAGCATAAACCTCAAACTTTAAACTTTAAACGTTTCATAAAATGGCAGCAGTAAAAGATTATTCAGTTCAAGACAAATTAGCTGGATTAGTTAGACTTCAAAAAATTGATAGCAAATTAGACGAGTTTGCAATTTTAAAAGGTGAATTGCCAATGGAAGTAAGCGACTTGGAAGATGAAATTCAAGGATTACACAGCAGAAGAATTAGAATTGAAGAAGAAATTAATGGCATTAACGAATACATTGAAACAAGAAAAGAGGCTATTAAAGAAGCTGAGGAATTAGGTAAAAAATACGAAAAGCAAAGTGAGAATGTAAAGAATAGCCGTGAGTTTGAAGCTATTACCAAGGAAATTGAAATGCAACAACTTGAGGTAAAATTAGCTGAAAAACACATTAAAGATGCTAATGAAGAAATGGGCGAAAAAGTGAGAGCCCTTGATGCTGCTAAAAAGCAAATTGCTGTTAAAGACGGGGTTTTAAACCACAAAAAAAGTGAGTTAGAAAAAATTATTGTTGATACCGAAAAAGAAGAAAAACACTTTAAAAAATTAAGTGACGAAGCAAGAAAAGGCGTTGATGAAAGATTACTTTACAGCTACGATAGAATTAGAAGTAATTATAGAAATGGTTTAGCTGTTGTGCCAGTTGAACGTGATGCTTGTGGCGGTTGTTTCAATTCAATTCCACCACAAAAACAAAGCGAAATTCGTTTGCACAAGAAAATTATTGTTTGCGAAAACTGCGGTAGAATTTTAGCAGATGAAGCTTTAGCTGAAAGTGTTGAAGTAAAATAAATTCTCAATAAAAAATATTTAAAGGAAGCACAACAATGCTTCCTTTTTTTGTATAATGAAATTTCTTTTAACCATATTAACAGTACTTGTATTTAGTAGTGTTTTGCCTGCACAAAAAGTGTATGAATTTAACACTACTTGCCAGCAAGCTTATAAAGAAATTAGTCAATTAAAAATAACCAATGGCTTAGCACTTATTGAAAAAGCCAAACAACAAAACCCCAATAATCTTATTCCTATTTATTTGGAAAGTTATATTGATGTTTTAGAGTTATTTTTTAATGAGGATGCAGCTGAATATAAAAAGCGAAAAAACAGAATCGATGATAGAATCAACGAATTAAAAAAAGGACCAACATCTTCTCCTTTCTACAAGTTTTGTCTTTGTAATATTTATTTACATAAAGCTGTAATTAGTATTAGATATGGCGAAAATATGAGTGCTGCTTGGGATGCAAAAAAGGCTTATTCATTAATAAAGGATAACAGAAAAACCTTTTCAACTTTTGCTCCTAATGAGATGCTGTATGGTAGCCTGCAAGCCATTACTGGCACTATACCCAAAGGTTATAAATGGCTAGCTGCAATTTTAGGAATGAAAGGTTCTGTTACTGAAGGAATGCAAACACTTACAAAATTTGTGACTAGCAGCGACCCTTGGGCAAAACTATTTAACCCCGAAGGACAGCTATTATTTTGTTACCTTAATTACCATATCGACAATAAAAAAGATGAAACCCTGCAACATATTAGCAACAGTAAATTAGATGTGGTGAACAATCATTTGTTTGCATATATGGCTGCTAATTTATCTATCAACAACAAGCAAACAGAAACTGGAAAAAATATCATCAATAATCGCAATAAAGCTGCTGCTTATATGCAAACACCTATTTGGGATATGCAAATGGGATATGCACAACTGCACAAATTAGAACTAAGCGATGCCATTATTAGCTTTGAAAAATACTTAGCAGTTTTTAAAGGCAATTTTTATGTAAAGGATGTTTACCAAAAGCTAAGCTGGGCTTATTATTTACAGGGCAATACAAGTGCAGCACAAAAAGCAAGAGCTACTATTTTAACTAAAGGAGGAACAGATTCAGAGGCAGATAAACAAGCATTAAAAGAAGCCAAAGAAAATAAATGGCATAATGTTTTATTGCTGCGTTCAAGATTATTGAGTGATGGTGGCTACAATGTAGAAGTACTAAAATTACTTGCAGGCAAAACTGTTGAAAGCTTTGTTAAGCCTGAAGAAAAATTGGAATTTGTATATCGCCTTGCACGTATTTACGATGATATGCACAATGATGCTGAAGCTATTAAACATTATAACCAAGCCATTGATTTAGGTAAGGATAGAACTGAATATTATGCAGCAAGAGCAGCCCTGCAAACAGGAATGATTTATGAAAAAATAGGCAATAAAATCGAAGCTATCAGGTATTACAACATTTGCCTTGATATGGATCACCACGATTATAAAAACTCACTAGACCAAAAAGCGAAAAGTGGCATTGCCAGGTGTAAGGGGGAGTGATGAAAAAATTATTAACTCATAAATAGCAATAAAAATATGAGAAGCTAGTATAGATTTAGTAACCTTATTTAATCGAACATTAACAAGCAAGCAATTTAATTAGTGTGTAGATTCAAAATTAAAACTCATATAACATACTTTTACAAATATTTTTTTCTTATAAATTAACGTCAGGAATTCTTTAAATAATCTTTTTAAATAATGAATACAAAATACTTAACTGGCATTTCAGGATTGAGAGCAATTAGCATCATTTTTGTAATATTATCACATTGGGGGGGGGGGGGCAGCTAAATGGACTGGCGTTTACTTTAACTAACGGCCCCCTTGGTG
>JBMLRA010000048.1:0-3998 GCA_049241265.1 Chitinophagaceae bacterium | reverse complement strand
CTGCATCATCATTTTCAATTTATGCTTATGAAGCATTAAAAAAAGAATTGAAAAACATTGATGAGTTGCGTTTCATTTTTACTTCACCAACTTTTATAGAAGAGAAGTTTCAAAAGCAATCAAGAGAGTTTTATATACCACACATTGTTAACGAAAGTCAGTTATGTGGTGGTGAGTTTGAGTTACGTTTAAAGAACGAATTAAACCAAAGAGCAATTGCAAAAGAATGTAGTAATTGGATAAAAGAGAAAGCAACTTTTAAGTCCAATAAACATTCCAATATGCCTTTAAATGGTGTTATTAATGTTGATAATGTTGAATCAGGTGCAGCATATGCAAACATCACAGGTTTCACATCTTCCGATTTAGGTTTAACACACAAACAAGGTTTTCCTACACTCATTCAAAAAATTGACTTTCCTCAAAGTAAAGCCTACTTAGATTGGTTCAATCAAATTTGGCAGAACAATGAAAGCCTGAATGATGTTACAAATTTTGTTCAAGAATATTTTGAAAATGCTTACAAAGAAAACAGCCCAGAGTTTATTTACTTTATCACACTATACAACATCTTCAACGATTTCTTAGATGATATTGCAGCCGATAATTTACCCAACGATGAAACAGGTTTTAAGGAAACAATCATCTGGAGTAAATTATTTAATTTTCAAAAAGATGCAGTTATTGGTGCTATCAATAAATTAGAAAAATACAATGGTTGCATCATTGCAGATAGCGTAGGTCTTGGTAAAACATTTTCAGCACTGGGTGTAATAAAATACTACGAAAAGAGAAACAAAGATGTCTTGGTGCTTTGCCCAAAAAAGTTAGAAGCAAACTGGAATACATACAGGCACAACGATAGAAACAATATTTTATCTAAAGACAAATTCAATTACGATGTCTTATTTCATACCGACCTTTCAAGAGATAGAGGTATGAGTAATGGCAGAAATTTAGAGTTGGTTAATTGGGGTAATTATGGTTTAGTAGTGATTGATGAATCCCACAATTTCAGAAACAACAACGCCAACTTAGGTAGAGAAAATCGTTACCAAAAGTTGCTAAGGAAAATAATGCAGGAAGGTATTGAAACAAAAGTATTAATGCTTTCTGCAACCCCTGTAAACAATCGTTTCAACGATTTAAAAAACCAGTTGGCTTTAGCTTACGAGGGTTCACCACAAAAAATTGACGTCAAGTTAAATACACAAAAAGGTATAGAACTAATTTTTAGAAAAGCACAACAAGCATTTAATACTTGGACTAAACTTTCAAATGAAGATAGAACCACAGAAAAGCTATTAGGGATGCTTGACTTTGACTTCTTTGAAATATTAGATAGTTTAACTATTGCACGTTCAAGAAAGCATATAACTACATACTACGACACAACAGATATTGGTAAATTTCCTACAAGAAATAAACCTGTTTCACTTCATTGTCCATTATCAAATACGAATATCAATTTTAAGGATATTGCAGACCGTTTAGCAATGCTTAATTTATCTGTTTATTCCCCATTAAAATATATCCTACCAAGCAGGGTTGAGATATACAAATTAAAGTATGATAAGAAAGTAAACGCTGGTACAGGTTCATTCTCTCAAGCAGATAGAGAAAGAAGCTTACAATTATTAATGCGTATTAATTTGCTTAAAAGAATTGAAAGTTCAGTTGATTCATTTAGGCTTACATTATTTGATATAATTAGCCAAATTAAAGCCACTATTAAAACATTAAGTAGTGAGGTTGAGGAATCTGTATCAGGTGTTCAATTTGATGTTAATTCAGAAGAAATAGATTGGGAAGCAGATTGGGGCGATGAAGAAAATATAATTGGTACAAAAGTAAAAGTTAGAGTAGAAGATTTAGATAAACTAAAATGGACTGAAGATTTAACAGCCGACCTTGTAGAATTAGAAACATTATACAGTAGTGTTTCAGATGTTGATGCTTCAAAAGATATTAAGCTGCAAACATTAAAAGAAGTAATTGCAGATAAAATAAACAACCCAATAAATGTAGGTAATAAAAAAATATTAATATTCTCTGCATTTGCAGATACAGCTAACTATTTGTACCAAAAATTAAAAGATGTTTTAGCAAATGAATATGGCTTAAACACTGCATTAATAACAGGTTCAAAAAGGCTATGTTCTAATAAAAATATCCCTACCGATTTAAACACATTACTAACTTGCTTTTCACCACTTTCAAAAAACAAGAAAGAACTATTTGCTAATCTTACTGATGAAATTGATGTTCTAATTGCTACCGATTGTATTAGTGAAGGTCAAAACTTGCAAGACTGTGATTTTTTGGTGAACTACGATATACATTGGAATCCAGTTCGTATCATTCAAAGGTTTGGTAGAATAGATAGAATTGGCTCAATTAACGCAAGTATCACTATGGTTAATTTCTGGCCAGATGTTTCTTTAGATATATACATCAACTTAAAACAGAAGGTAGAAGACAGAATGCTTATCAGCAATATGGCAAGTACAGGTGATGATAATATATTGAAAGTAGATGAAAAGGACTTGGAGTACCGAAAAATACAACTTCAAAAGCTACAAACGGAAGTTGTAGACTTAGAAGATTTGAGAGAAGGTGTTAGTATTACTGATTTAGGGCTAAATGATTTTAGAGTTGACTTATCAAACTTCTTTAAAAAGTACGGTACATTAAAAAACATTCCAGAGGGCTTATATGCAGTTACACAAGCAACAAACAATTTACAGGCAGGTGTTATTTATGTACTTAAAAACATCAATAACGAAGTAAATGTAGATAAGCAAAATAGATTGCATCCATTCTATTTAATCTACATTAAAAATGATGGTACAGTGCTTCAAAGCTACTTTGAATCCAAAAAAACATTAGACACTATACGTTTACTATGTAAAGGCATTAATGAGCCTCTAATTGATTTATGCAACCAGTTTAGCGAAGAAACAGAGGACTTTAAAAAGATGGACTTTTATTCAGGGCTTTTAAAAAAATCAATTAGTTCAATAGTAAAAACAGATGAAGATAAAGATGTAAAAAGTTTATTCAAATCAGGTGGTACTACAGCACTAACAAACAAAATAAAAGGCTTTGAAGATTTCAACCTTATTTCATTTATCATTATTAAATGAGTTACTTCAATTTACCCATATCAACCAATGTAAACAGATTCATTCCTAAGAATGCTTTTGATGCTTTCACCAATGCAAAACAAAAGAAAAAGTTTACCGATATAATTGATAAAATAACTTGGCTTAATAAGTTATCAAAAGAAACAATAAACCTTACAGGTAAAGAAGTTCAAGAGTTGCAAATATTTGAAATAAAACTAAAAGAAGAATGTTATCCAAAAGACTTGTTAGACATCATTGATAAATCAATTCCTTATCAAATCATTTTTGTTTTATCGTACCAAGATGCAATACTAATTAGCACATCTAAAAAGCATAACCACCCACTCAATCAAGATAATGCAGTTGTCGATTGGTCTTTTGCAACAAATTGGTTTGTAACTACTGAAAATAGCTATCAATTAAATTTAAAAATAAGCCTTGATTTTGTGTATGCAGATTTCTGTTCCCAACTTTCAAGCTATACCCAAGAACAGAAAGATATAAGCAAAATAATTTACCACGATAAATACTTAAAAGGGTTGAAAAAGCAAATAGCAGATTTAAAAAAAGCTATCAAAGCAGAAAAACAATTTAATAAAAAAGTTGAATTAAATATTCAATTAAATAAACTAAATGTTGATAAACTTAAATTTGAATAATAAAATTACTATACGTTTTTAAACCCTATTAGTCTTGAAGCACTGAATATTAATCTTTTACAATTATGTAATAAAATCGGTACTATCAAATTTTAAAATAGTTTTTTCAAATCTTCCAAAAAATTCAATTGTTGGCAGTTATTTCTATGAAGGTATTAACGAAGTAAATTCTTTTAGCTCACCTGGTGGAAGTTGGAAGCCTAATGAATTT
>JBMLRA010000047.1:0-10635 GCA_049241265.1 Chitinophagaceae bacterium | reverse complement strand
ATTAATGTTGATTTTCCTTTGGGTAAATTGATTGTGGTAAGTGGTGTAAGTGGTAGTGGAAAATCAACTTTAATTAATGAAACCCTCTACCCGCTTTTAGCCAAACATTGCTATGGCAGCAAGTATTTTACACAGGAATTTAAAACCATTGACGGACTTGAACATATTGATAAAGTAATTGAAATTGACCAAAGCCCTATTGGTAGAACACCAAGAAGCAATGCAGCCACTTACTGTGGTTTTTTTACTGAAATAAGGACATTGTTTGCAAGTGTACCTGAAGCTAAAATTCGTGGTTATAATGCAGGGCGTTTTTCTTTTAATGTTAAAACGGGACGTTGTGATGTTTGTGAAGGTGGTGGAATGAGAGTAATTGAAATGAACTTTTTACCAGATGTTCATGTGCATTGCGAAAAATGCAATGGCAAACGCTATAACAGAGAAACCTTAGAAATTCGATACAAAGGAAAATCTATTAGTGATGTGTTGAATATGAGTGTTGATGAAGCCTGCGATTTTTTTAATGCTATCCCTTGGATGTATAGAAAAATTAAGGTGTTGCAAGATGTTGGACTTGGATATATAACACTTGGGCAAAGTGCTGTAACCCTTAGTGGAGGTGAAGCACAGCGTGTTAAACTATCAACAGAACTTGGTAAAAAAGATACAGGTAAAACATTTTATATTTTGGATGAACCTACAACTGGTTTACACTTTCAAGATATAAAACTATTAATGGATGTAGTAAATAAATTGGTTGATAGGGGCAATTCTGTATTAATTATTGAACACAATTTAGATGTAATTAAAATGGCTGACCACATAATAGATATTGGACCAGAAGGTGGTGATGGTGGCGGTAAAGTTTTATTTGAAGGCACACCTGAAGAAATGATTAAGAAAGCTAAGAACAGCCATACTGCTAAGTTTTTGAAAGTGGAGATGGAGCAGTAATTATGTAATTATTCATTCCGCATCTTTAATATTCAAATAAAAACAAATGGGGCTGCTTCTGATGAAACAGCCCCACTTTATTATACTAAATTAATTATAGCTTGTCATACATTTCATAGTATTGCTTGCTTTTAGCATCAAAACTATCATACGATTTAGGGTCTTTAGTTTTTGCTTTTTCTCTTTTAAATTCATATAAAGCACCTAAAAACTTTACTGTATTTTTAAAGGTAGTCTTCTCTTGTTTAGATTTTTCAGTTTTATCTTTTAAAGCTGCAAAAGTTTTTTCTAACCATTCAACTGCATTATCTGCTGCTGATTGTATTTTAGCTTCCAATTCTAAGTTTGCTTTCCTAATAGGTTCTATCTGTTCTTTTATTTTTGCTTCAACTGCTGCTTTCTTTTTGGGGTCTTTCTCAATTGTTTTGTTGGTGTTAATTTCTTGCATTTTTTTAACGTTCTCTAACCTTTTGTCATCAGTTTCATTAAACTCGTTGTAATATAAAACTGCAACATTAAACCCAGCAAAAAGATCATTGTTTTGTTTGTATGCTTTTTTGAATGCATCCCTACCCTTGTTCATGACAGATTCCTTTTTTGCAGCATCTTTTTCTAACGCTTCCTTATCATCTTTCTTCAGGTTAGCAAACATATCTCCAAAGCTCATATATGCTAAGGCATTTAAACCACCTTTTGCATCTTCCGCATCGTAGTAAGCAATTTTCTCTTCCAAGGGATAATTCTTATTAATAAAATCAAACTTGTAATCATCAAAATTTTCTTTAGGATATTTTTCTTTTGCAATAGCAAAATATTTTTCGAAATTAGCTTTATCCTTTAATTCACTGTAATTGTAAATAAGATATTTATACATATCAATATCTGTTTCTCCACCATACTTCAATTCAGCAGCAATGGCATAATAAGCTAAGGCATCTTTAACTTTTTGTGCATTTTGTGCAGCATAGGCCGTCATTAAAATAGGCAAAGTATCTAATGCACCTTTATTTTTTCTAATATCTTTCGACATGATAATTTTCGAGAAACTGGCAGATTTTTCGAAATTTTCGAATGCCACAACCCAGTTTTTCTCTTTATAAGCCTCTCTACCTAAATTATAAAATCCGTCATAAAGAATACCAAGTGGCTTCCATTTGAACGGTACTTGAGAAATGATATTGTAAGATTTGTCTAAGTTTTCATACTTTCTAAATGCATCGAAACTAGTATTAAAACAATCAGCACATTTAGCTTTTAACTCATCACTACTTGACATCTCTGCATCAATTGTTGATTTCCAAGCCCAAGTTTCAGGGAAATTAGCGTTTGCAGGGTCCGCTACAATTTTATCAATCATATCCTTTGAAGCTTCTAATTTGCCGAGTAGATAATTTTTTTCTAAATCTTTAAAAGCTTTGTTCTGTGCAAAAACAGAACTAATACCAAATGTAATAGCAAGCGTTAGCGTTGTTTTTTTCATTGTTTTATTATTTTGTTAATAGATGAAACGATTTTATGGATTACACAAAATCATACCAAATTATTCCTCAGTTGTATCAGTTTCAGTAGTATCACTATCTTCTATCGATGGACTTTCTTCACTGTTTACCACTTCTTCACTTACAATTTCCTCAACAACTTCCTCTTCTTCTTGCTCTTCAATTTTACTGATAGCTGCTATAGAATCTTCACCCTTCAATTTAATTAAAGTAACGCCTTGTGTGTTTCTACCTGATTGTTTTATATCAGCAATTTTGGTTCTTATGGTAATACCACTTTCACAGGTAATAATTAAATCTTCCGTTTCTGTTACATCTAATATACCTACAAGTTTACCAGTTTTTTCTGTTACATTAATTGTCTTAACACCTTTGCCACCACGATTTGTGATTCTGTAAACATCATCCCCATCCTCATCAATTAATGGAGTGCGTTTTCCAAAACCCTTTTCACTAACTACCAAAACAGTTTTGCTTCTATCATCCCTGTTAATGGTAATCATACCCACCACTTCATCAGTTTTATCATCTACTTCAATACCATAAACACCTATTGCACCACGACCAGTTGAACGAACTTTTTCTTCAGGGAAGCGAATGGCTCTACCACTTTTAACTGCCATCATAATTTCACAGTTACCATCGGTTAATCTTGCTGCTAATAATTCATCTCCTTCGCTAATAGTAATTGCATTAATTCCATTGGCACGTGGGCGACTGAAATCTTCTAAATCTGTTTTTTTAATAATACCTTGTTTGGTACATAAAACAATATATCTATTAGCTAAAGATTCTTTGTCTTGTAAATTTCTAACCTCAATAATTGCTTTTACTTTATCGTCTGGTGGAATTTGAATAAGGTTTTGAATAGCTCTTCCTTTTCCAGCCTTTTCACCATCAGGAATTTCATAAACATTTAACCAAAAGCAACGTCCTTTTTCTGTAAAGAATAACATTGTATCGTGGGTAGATGCAACAAACAAATGTTCTACATAATCTTCATCTCTAGTTTTTGCACCAATAGCACCTTTACCCCCACGTTTTTGGGCTCTGTAATCGCTACCAGTAGTACGTTTTACATAACCTAAATGAGAGATGGTGATAACGACATCTTCCTCTTTTATAAAATCAAGCATATTAGCTTCATCAGCCAAATATTGAATTTCGCTTCGTCTTGGTTCGCCAAATTTTTGCTTAACTTCTAGTAATTCAGTTTTAATTAAATCGTAACGTAAGTCTTCGCTAGCTAATAAATCTTTTAATCTTCCGATTGTAATCATTAAGCCATTAAACTCTTCAATGATTTTCTCACGTTCCATACCAGTTAAGCGTTGTAAACGAAGCTCCATAATAGCTTGTGCTTGTTTTTCGCTTAACCCAATACCTTGTGTGTAATGTTTTGTAGCATCATCATTAAATAAAGTGGCTGGTAAAAACCATTTATCTTCTACACTTTTTGCAATTAAACTTTGTTTTGCCTCATCAGGCGTAGCACTACCACGAATTATAGAAATAGCAGCATCTAAATGGTCTTTATCTGCTATAACTTTCAAATACCCCTCTAATAAATGAGCTCTTTCTTCTGCCTTTTTTAATTCAAATTTTGCCCTGCGAATTACCACATCCATTCTAAATTCAATGAACTCGGCAATCAAATCTCTTACATTAAAAATATGTGGACGACCCTTGCTAATAGCAACATTGTTGATACCAAAACTTGTTTGAAGTTCTGTGTATTTATACAACATATTAATAACAATCTGTGCAACTGCATCTTTCTTTAAATCAACAACAATACGAGTTCCCTCGCGTTTATTACTCTCGTTATTAACGTTAGAAATGCCCTCAATGGTTTTGTCATTTACAAGCTGACCAATTTTATCAGTCAATCCATCTAAACTTACTTGATAAGGAACTTCGTTAATTACAATTTGCTCTCTACCACTTGCTTTAGTTTCAATGCTGCATTTACCACGAACTACAACTCTACCACGACCAGTAAGCAAGCCTTGTTTCACACCTTCCATTCCATAGATAATACCACCAGTTGGAAAGTCAGGAGCTTTTACATACTGAATCATTTCTTCGGCTGTAATATTTCTGTTTTCAACATAAGCTACACAACCATCAATTACCTCACTTAAATTATGGGGCATCATATTAGTTGCCATACCTACAGCTATACCACTACTACCATTGATAAGCAATTGTGGAATACGTGTAGGTAAAACACTGGGCTCTTCTAAACTATCATCAAAATTGGGTTGGAAATCTACAGTATCTTTTTCAATGTCTTCTAACATTGCTTCAGCAAATTTCTTTAAACGTACCTCTGTGTAACGCATTGCTGCTGGTGGATCTCCATCTTGTGTACCAAAGTTACCTTGTCCATCAACCATTGTATGACGCATTGTAAATTCTTGAGCCATACGAACCAAAGTATCGTAAATACTTGCATCGCCGTGAGGGTGGTACTTACCCATAACCTCACCTACAATTCTAGCACTTTTTTTGTAAGGTTTGTTGCTATCGTTGCCCAATTCATTCATTGCATACAACACACGCCTGTGAACAGGTTTAAATCCATCTCTTACATCTGGTAAAGCACGCCCCACAATAACGCTCATTGAATAATCAATATAAGCAGTTTTCATTTGTTCCTCAATAGGAACCTGAATCACTCTGTCGTTATCGTTTGTTAAATCTGGTATTAAATTATCTTCCATAAATTTCGTTTAACGTTTAATGTTTAACGTTTAATGCTGAAGTTAATTTAGGCAACTTTAAACGTGAAACTTTAAACTTTTTGACCCCTAATTTTGGGTGTTGCAAATGTAAGTTTTTGAAGCCTAAAAATGATATGTTTTTGACTGTGAATGGTTATGAGTTATCCACATATTTCTGCTTAACAAAATTGATTATTATAGATTAAATAGATTATGGATTACAATAATTGCAATACATAGGTTCCTCTGTTGTTTTATTATTTGGAAACATATCTTCTTTTTGATAACTGCAATGTTGACAAACTGAAATATAACTTAAAGTAGAATTTGTTGGCAAACCGCATAAACTACATTTTAAGCCTTTTCGTGTATCTGTAACACTAAAACCTGGTTTGTTACAATTTGGACAGAGGGAGTTTATTTTATCTATTAATTTGATGGTGGCTAACTCGATAACTTTCATTCGTGTTGGGTTATACATCGCCCTCATATCTGTTTCGACATAAACCTTTTCATTAACCTGAGAAAGAAAGCTAAAAGCTGCTTTTAATTGATTAATATCATTTATTCCTTTAACAATTTCTGTATTTTCATACTTTGATTTACGAAGAATAAGGGCATGAGATGGAAAGTTTACTGAATTTGCAAAAGATAGCAGTTCATTTTCGTTAGTAATTTCTCTGCCATTAAAATTTGTATTTAAACTAAGCTCTCGGGCTATAATTTCTAAGTTATTTTCCTTATCAATAAAAATCACAAACTCATCATCTGCATTAGCAAAAAAAACTGATGGATGCGAACCAAATGAACCTTCATTAGCAATACCTAAGTCGCAATTGGCCTTTTCCATTGCCATCAAGCATTTTTGCCTAACAGTTTCAATAGGATCAAGTTTTCTTTCTATTTCTCCAGTAAAAGTTCCAAGAATGTCGGTATCAAACTCATCATTAACAAAACTTGTAACCCCTAAACCTTTTTCAACAATAGGACCAATTACTTGCTCTTTTTTATGCTTTGTAGCAATAATTAATTTTCTACCAGAAAAAACAATAGACATATTTGGTTTTGTAAAACAATTTTAAGTTAAAATATCGAGGCTAGTTTTTTTTAATACTATAGAAAAACTAACTAGTTTGCTAGTATTGCAAACCTATCTTTAGGTCTAATATCGCTTAACCATTTAAAACCCTTTACTTGCAAATCATTATGATTTATTTGATTTAATGGGTACATTGTACCTTGTAGGTTATTAATAAAAATAACTTTTTCGGGCTTATTATCTTTAAACTCAATATTTATAACATCAGCAGTTGATTGATTTACACCAACCAATTTTTTTTGTTCATCTTGAGCATAATACACATTTTGGGCTGGACTACCTTTTGTTTTTAAAACATCTATATTCTCTCCTTTAAAATATGCAGTTATTATATTACCACTCAGTTGATTATACAAACCATTACTTACTTTGCTTACAGCAGTTGCATTTTCAAAAACAACCATTTTTTCAGGGTTTTTGTTTTTAATGAATAAATGTATTGTATCGCCTGAAATTTGGTTTTGTTGAGCCCAAGCAACAGGATTCTTAAATAGTCTTAAAATAGAATCTGCTGAACTGTAAAACAAACTGTCACAAACTGCTTGCAATGAATCGTTATATATTTTCACATTATTATAAGCCTCAAAATACCTGTCATTGCTACTGTCTTTATCAAACTTAATAACATAACTTCCTTTAGCAGTATCACGTAGCATTGGTATTGGGTAAACTTTTTGTAACTGTGTGTATTTTGATGAAAACAACGTGTCAGCACTAATGTAAGTAGTATCATTTTCTTGCTTTAAAAGCAATATTGGTTTTTCGGTAGCCAAAAGTGTTTTTGTTTTGCTATTGGTTTTAATGTCATTTGCTATTAAGTCAAAACCACTTAATGAATCTTTGCTTCTGTAAACAGCATTGCCTCTAAATTGAGCTTTACCGGTACTGTCTTCAAAAGCCATATCATCTGCACACAAGGTATAGGTACTATCGTCTATACAAGATCGTTTTGAGAATTGTGCTTTTTTAGTTTTTGTATCGTAAAATCCCTCTTTAGTAAAAATCTTTCTTTTCCCATTAAAAATTGTAGTTGAAGTAATGAAGTTGGTAATTTCTGTATTGATATTATAAAGTAATGTATCTGTGAAAACTTGCGTATCTGGACTTTTCATCTCAACCTTATTATAGAAATATACGTCTCTAGTATCTCCATAATAAAATCCATCTTTACTTGTTATTGTTGTTTTACCATTTACTATTTTGCCTCCATTATGGTAAGTACCCATTTTAATACCAGCATCATAATCTAAAATATTTGTTGTTAAGGTGCCTTTGCCATCGGTAAGCCTCACTCTATTTTTTAACAATGCTTTTTTTTCCTTAATCAAATATTTTAAATAATCAGAATAGGTATGTACACTGTCAGCATCATTAATATGTATGTTACCAAATGCCTCTAAATAGTTATCCTTTTGGTTTAAAACAATACTATCGGCATAAATTGTTGTTTTTTCCTGCTGTGCAATTACTTTGCCTGCATAAGAAATAAATTTCCCCAATGTGTCTCTATCTTGATAATGCTGTCTATCGGCAGAAACAATATAAATTAAAGTACCTGGTTTAATTGAATCTTTTATGGCTGTTCTTTGGGCAAAAGAAAAAGTTGAAAAAAGGAGAGATAAACTGATTAATAAATTGTAAATGGTAAATAATGAACTGGGAAATGGGAGATTTTCACTTTTATGCCCGATTTTTCTTAACAAATTGTACTTAGTATTTTGTACTTTAGAAATCGCAAATCTAAAATCGTCCATTGTAAATAATTATGGTTTTGCAGGTTCAAGTGGAGCTTGTAATGCTCCAGTTTTATCTTTTTTGCCAAAAACAGATATGCTAACATAACGTTTAGGATGTGTTCGTAAATCATCCATTAAAATATTAGCACTTCTAACAGTATTTGTTAAATTGTTGTAAAGTGATTTATCATTCATTAACAAACCTATTGAACCTTCAGTACTTTTCATTTTTGCAACAACACCATTTAAATTATCAATAGCAGCTTTTAGGTTATTGACAGTTCCTTTAAAATCTGCTTCGCTAAGGTTTTCTGTCATATTTTTCACATTATCCAATGTGGCACCAATTTTATCATTCTGCTTGGCTAAATTATTTGTGAAACTGCTTACATTATCCATACTTTTTGCAATAGAACCATTTTGTTTTTCCAGCATTGTGTTTAATGACGCAGATGATTGAGATAGCAAATCAGTGATTTTAGCAATATTAGCTATAGCAGTTTGTAGATTTGTTTTAGAGTTTGGGTCGAAAATACCATTAATGTTTTTCAATGACACATCAAGTGTTTGTAAGGTACTTTTTAAATTGTCTGCCACTGGTGATAATTGTTTTGAAATCTCTCCCATTAAGCCTAAACTATTTGAAGATTTTACATAGTCTCCACTTTTTAAAAAAGCTTTAGTATCCCCTAGTGTAATATTAATTTGTGGAGAACCTAAAAGACCAGCATCTATTATTGCAACTGAATTATCTGGGATGTTAAATGTGCTGTTTAATTTAATACCTACTACAATAGATTTTAAATTTTCGTCTTCATTTTCAATTTCATAAACACTACCAACTTGATAGCCATTAACATAAACGCCATTAGATACTTTTAATCCTTTAACATCACTAAATTTTGCATATAAAAAATTACCCGTTTTAAAAAGGGTTCTACCCTTTAAAAAATTGTATCCTAGCACCATAAAGGTTATTGCAATTGCTGTTAATGCACCTACTTTGGTTTCGTTCGAAATCTTCATTTGGCAAATCTAAGGGAGTAGTATCTTAGTTGTTTACTTGTGAGAAAAATTTAACTATTCAGTTCTCATTCCTGTAATTACTTTAATCTTACTGTAATCTTTTAATGAGGATTTATATACTTCTTTTTCAGAGTAAGTGAAAGTGATTTTTTTGTTAATGAATTTATTTGGTTCATTCATTAAATTGTTAGCCCCTTCAAAATATTCGAGCCAGTATAATTTTTCAACTTTGCCAGTGGCGTCTTTGGTTTCAACGTAAGAAATATCGGCATTATTAATTTTTTGTAATGTGCCCGTAACTTTTAACTCTTTAGGTTTCTTTTTATCAGCAGCACTTTTTAAAGCATCAGGACTATTAAGTATAAGCTGCAAAAAACTTGGACAATCAGCAGCAAGCTGTATTCCAATTTCTCTACCAATTAATTCACCACTTTCGCTGTCAAGTGTCTCAACACCCCAAACTTCTTCAATTTCTTTTTTATACTTTGTAAAAACTGGAATCATTGCCATCCCTATTTCAATTTCAAAATCATCAATTGTTTTACCTGTGATATCTTTTTTATTAATCTCGTTGCACACATCTTTACTCATCATTTTAACCAAACTGTCTTTTTTAATTTGGGCAAAAGAAACGCAGCTAATTAATGATAGACCTAAAACCAGTGAAAACGCTTTTTTCATATTCAGTTTTTTACAAATAAACATCTTTTTTAAATTATTATCGATTAAACTTCAAACATCAAATCTTTTACATTTGCAGCCTAAACAATTGCGAATGTCAACTACAACTATTTCTAAATACGACCCAATAAAATATAAAACCCCAACAGGCAGTACTTTAAACTGTAAAGGTTGGGTGCAAGAAGCTGCATTAAGAATGTTATTAAATAATCTTGACCCTGAAGTGGCAGAAAGACCTGAAGATTTAATTGTATATGGTGGTCGCGGTAAAGCTGCAAGAAGTTTTGAAGCTTTAGATTTAATCATCAAAGGATTGAAAGATTTGAATGATGATGAAACTTTATTGATACAAAGTGGCAAGCCTGTAGCCATTCTTAAAACACATCCTGATAGTCCAAGAGTATTGTTGTCTAACTCTCAATTAGTTCCTAACTGGGCAAACTGGAAACACTTTGATGAGCTGGAGAGAAAAGGCTTGATGATGTATGGGCAAATGACTGCAGGCAGTTGGATTTATATTGGTAGTCAGGGCATTGTACAAGGCACTTATGAAACCTTTGCTGCTGTGGCAGATAAGCATTTTGGTGGCACATTAAAAGGCACACTAACAGTTACTGCTGGTTTGGGTGGAATGGGTGGAGCTCAGCCTTTAGCTGCTACAATGTGTGAAGGAGTTATACTTTGTGCAGAGGTGGAAGAATGGAGAATTGACAAGCGTTTAGAAACAAGATATCTAGATGAAAAATTTGCTGATATTGATGCAGCTATTGATAGAGCCTTAGAACTAAAAGCAAAAGGAGAAGCGATAAGTATTGGTGTTTTATGTAATTCAATTTCATTATTACAAAGATTAATTGATAGAAATATTACTGTAGATGTGTTAACAGATCAAACATCTGCTCACGATCCATTGA
>JBMLRA010000046.1:0-1848 GCA_049241265.1 Chitinophagaceae bacterium | reverse complement strand
CCTCCGCCTGAGGTTACTGAACAAGCACCACCAGCAGTTACAACTGTTGCAGCAGATTGTGCAGACCAACAACCTGCACCACTTTCTGCAGCCAAGGTATAAGAACCTGCTGTAGTAACAGTAATGCAAGCACCAGTACCTGTTGGTGCAGCAATTGCTACTCCATTTAAGTACCATTGATAATTACTATAACCCCAAACCGCAGGGCAAAGTTGAATACTTCCACCAATACAAACATTTGTACCATCTGGTGTAGCAATAGTTGGTATTGATACAGAACCAACAGTAATTGATACAGAATTATTTGAACTTGATATACAAGAACCGCTTGTTACTACAACAGTGTAAACACCTGCTGCTGTGGCATTATATGTTTGATTATTTGCACCTAAAATAAGTACTCCATCTAAATACCATTGATTGCCAATTGTTGAAGTTGAGGTTAAAACCACACTTCCTCCAGTACACAGACTTGTCGGTCCAGCTGCAGAAATTGAAGGGCTCGTTGGATTTGCTAATATTACAACTGTTGCTAAACTTGTAGCAACACAGCCACCATTTGAAACAACAACTGTATAACTACCAGGTTGTGTGGCATTGTAGGTTTGATTGGTTTGGCCAATAATTGGGCTACCATTATAATACCATTGATTATTTGAAGCAGCTGATGAAGTTAAAACAACACTTCCTCCATTACATATTGTTAATGGACCTCCAGAAATCGTTGGTGTAGCAGGAGCTGCTGCAACTGTAACAACAACTGGAGCAGATTGTGTTGACCAACATCCTGCACCATTTTGAACAGATAAAGTATAAGAGCCTGGTGTAGTGATTGTGAGACAAGCAGACACACCTTGTGGTGGTGCCATGGCAACTCCATTCAAATACCATTGAAAATTACTCCAGCCCCAAACTGCAGGGCAAAGTTGCACACTACCTCCACTACAAATATTCGTTGGTCCATTTGCAGCAATGGTTGTTGCAGTTATAGTTACTATTGTAACAGCAATATTATTAGAAGCAGAAACACATCCTGATAAATATGTTACTTCTACATTATAAGTTCCAGATACAGAAGGATTATAAGTTTGTGCATTTGCACCACCAATTGCAACTCCATTCAAATACCATTGATAGCTACTACCAGCACTACTTGTTAAAAAGAAGCCTCCTCCAGCACAAGTTGTTGTGCTGCCAGATGCTACTATAGTCGCAGTTGGTGAAGTAACAATAGAGACCACTTTATTAGCAGATGCAGAACATCCACTACCATTTGTCACAGTGTATGTAATAGTTGCAGTTCCTACAGAAACTCCAGTAACAACTCCTGATAAACTATTAACAGAAGCTACTCCACTATTTGAAGATGACCAAACACCACCAGCTGTTATGCTAGTATATGTTGTACTAACTGTTTCACAAAGTGGTGACAATCCTGAAATTGCACCCACAGTTGGAGTTGAATTTACTGTAACTACTGCTGCTGCAGATGCAGCAGAACTACATCCTGAAACATTTGTAGTGATTACTGTATAGCTTCCACTAGCTGATACAGTTAAAGTTTGATTGGTTGCACCACCAATTGGGTTGCCATTCAAATACCATTGGTTTCCAGTTGCATTTGATGAAGTTAAAATAATACTTCCTCCAATACAAAAAGTAGTAGGTCCACTTGCTGAAATTGTTGGTGTTGATGGAGTTAATGGCTGGGCATTTACAACTGCTGAAGTTACACTTGAAACGCAACCTAAACTATTTTTTGAAGTTACTGAGTAAGAGCCAGAACCTATACTACTAAATATTGTACTAGATTGATAATTTACACCATCAATGCTATATGTCATGCCA
>JBMLRA010000045.1:0-7972 GCA_049241265.1 Chitinophagaceae bacterium | reverse complement strand
CACAGCATCTGGAATTTATCAATTAGTGCTAGATGGAAAAGGGATTAATAAAACTATCTCATTAGTAAAAACAAATTAGTAAATTAGATAAAATGATCATAAAAAACCCTCAAGCAAATAATCAATTGAGGGTTTTCCCTTTTGTTTTATAAGTGAGAATAGAATAGCAATTGTTTTTTTTTGTTACATCCTAAACATAATTATTTAAGTTTGTGTATGCATATAACAAAAAATTTTCTAAAATTTGTTAGTTGGCTATTGCTGATTTTCATTAGCAATACTGTTTTTTCACAAGACAGTAATTATATCAATCAACTCAATAAAAGCCAATTTCTTAAGGTAATACAGCGAAGTGACCCATTTATTAAAGATAGTATGCAGAAAACGCTGTTGATGGCTAAAAAAATTTCCTTTAAAAAAGGGGAAGCGGAAGCTTTAAAAAACATTGGTATTTATTATTTTTATAACCAAAGTTTAGATACAGCTCAAAATTATTATCAACAGGCACTAGCCACTTTAAAACAAAGTCCCATTAACAATGTAACCATTAGTTTGCATTTAAATATGGGTTTTCTTTATTTTGAAAAAGGAAAATACAAGGCATCTATCAGTGAATATTTAATAGCTCGCAATCTAGCTATTAGTATAAACGATTCAGGGATGATGGTAAAAGTTTTAAATAACTTAGCTAATACAGAAACCACAATTGGAGATAATGAGCAAGCAAAAAAAACATTGGATGAAGCATTAAAGTGGATGCCTTACAATAACCCAATAATTGTAACTATTTTATCTACTCAGGCTTCTCTCTATAAAAAAACTGGCGATACAGCTAAAGCAATAGACACTTATTCACGGTTATTGCCTCTTTTGCAAAGTAATAGCAATCCTAGGCTAAAGGCGACTATATTATTCAACTACGGCAACTTGTTATTTGACTCAGGAAAGTTAGAAAAATCAACAGCATTACACAATGAATCTCTATTAATATTCCAACAAATAAATGATAAAGAAGGCATCCTTAGTGTATTAAATGCTAAAGCAAATTATTATTTTAAAAAAGAAGCTTTTGAAAAAGCCCGGGTGCTGTATGAAGAAATTGCAGCACAAGCAGGCGATGATTTGTTATTAAAAAAAACAATTTATACTAATTTGAATATTATTTATGAGCGAATGGGAAATTATAAAAAAGCCCACCAAGCTCTTACGGTTCTTAGCGTAATAAAAGATAGTGTAACTGGAGCAGAAATTAGAAAAGCAATTGATGTACTAAAAACCGAAAATGCAGTGCAACAAGCTGAAATGAAAACAGAACAAATTACATTTAAAGCAGAAAAAGAAAAGCTAACTTTAAGTAAAAAAATTGCATGGCTAACCATTGGTTTAATCTCAGCAATATGTATTGCTGGCATATTTGTGTATTTACGTCAACGTCAACAATGGAAAGCCGAAAAACAAACCATTGAAAATTTAAGACAAAAGAGTGAGTTAGAAATACAATTATTTAGAACTCAAATGAATCCCCATTTCTTTTTTAATGCCTTGTATTCTATTCAAAACTACATACTGCATAATAATGTATTAGAATCAAGCCGGTATTTAGGAAAATTCGCCAGATTAGCAAGGGCTATTTTAGAGTGGAACGAACAACCTTTTGTTGCAATAACTAAAGAAATATCTATACTCGAAGATTATTTAAGCTTAGAACAATTACGATTTGAAAATAGATTTAGTTTTACTATTATTTGTGAGGAAGAAGTAGCAGCCGAGTTTGCAATTCCTACAATGATTGTTCAACCTTTTGTTGAAAATGCCATAATACATGGCTTAAGTAATTGTAGTTATGAAGGATTAATTACCATTACCATTGAAGCTATTGAGGAAAAAGCTTTATTAAAAGTAAGTATTAACGATAATGGAATTGGTATTCAAGAAAGTGCAAAAAAGGAAAAGAAAGACTCCAACAAAAAGTCGATGGCACTGCAACTTACCCAAAAAAGATTAAATTTATTAAGTGCACAATACTCCAAAAAATATTTTTTAGAATTGATAGATAAAAAACAAAACAATTCTTTTGAAACAGGTACTTTAGTTAATCTATATTTACCTTTAATAGAGGCTTAATTTTTATACTATTAAATTAAAAAAAATGCTTACTACTATAATTGTAGATGATGAAAACAAGGGTAGGCAAACATTGCAAAAAATACTCTTTTTGCTTCAAGCTCAAGTAAACATAATAGGAGAGGCATCTTCTGTTGCTGAAGCTGTGCAAAGTATAAATCAATTAAAACCTGAATTGGTTTTTTTGGATATTAATTTAGGAGATGGTACTGGTTTTGATGTATTGGAACAAATTCAGTATAAAAATTTTCAACTCATTTTTATTACGGCACACGAAGAATTTGCACTAAAAGCGTTTAGGTACAGTGCTATTGATTATATTACCAAACCCATTGACCCAGATGTTTTAGAATCTGCTCTTCAAAAAGTGTATAAGCAAAACAAACAAACTAATCTCGAGCAAAAACTTGAGGCTTTGTTTTTAAATAAGCAAAAGATTAATAAGTTGGCACTTCCTTCAACCACAGGATTAGAATTAGTTAAAGTAAGCGAAATTGTTCGTTGTGAATCCAGTAACAATTACACCACATTTTATTTAAATAACCAAAGAAAAATTTTAGTTTCAAAAACTCTAAAAGAATATGAAGAGTTATTGATGGAGGAGGGTTTTTTTAGAATACATCAATCCCATTTAATTAATTTAGAATATGCAACAGGGTACAATAAGTTAGATGGAGGATTTGTTCAAATGGCAGATGGCAGCCAAATTGAAATTTCTCGAAGAAAGAAAGATGCCTTTTTAGATTTACTCACTAAAAGATAAAGGAATACCCATTTTGATACATTAAGTTGGTTTACCAAATTCTATTTCATATTTACCAAGTTCTAGATTAGTACCACCACATTCTATAAGCCCATTTTTATTAAGAATAGTCATAGTTAGGTTTGTTGTTGAAACAATTAAAACCTTTTATTATGAACAATTCTATCGCCTTTTTTCAACCCCAAATTTGTTCAACTGGTAAACAGTTATTTAAGAGCTGTATACTAACAATTGTTGTTTTTCTATTTATTAACAATTCAGTAATGGCACAAGAACACAATCGTGTTCAAACATTTACCAATGCTAATGGATTGGCTAGTAATGGCTGTTCCGATATTTTAAGAGAGCCTAATGGTACCATTTGGGTAACGCATCTATCATATTATCAATCGCCTTTTTTACACAATCATCCAATAAGTAAAAGGAATATTAATGGCACATGGGAATACCCATCTTTAGCTAGTTTGCCAGAAGCCACAGTAAATGGCTATACACACCAAAATGTTGGATATAGATTTGAAAAGATATTTAGAAGTTCCAATGGAAATATTTGGTTCGTTCCTAATAGCGTTGGTAGGTTAATGAATCCTCCACCCCCAAGTATTGGAAGTGCTCCTTTAGTAATGTATAACGGCGTTTCTTTTACTGCTTTTCATCCAGTATTTAATAATTTTCCTGATAAAGGAAGAGTAATAGATATTGCTGAAGATACTGATCACAATATTTGGTTTGCTTGTGCGAGTGGATTAATTAAAATGAATGCAATGGGTGCTATAAATACATTTAACCCACCAAATGTTGTCTATACAAGTAATTCAGGGCATATTACCAATACAGGTGCAACAAAAATCATTTCTATTGATGTTGATGTAAATAATAACCCTGTGATGATTGTTGAAATAGCTTCAGGAGATGGTGGAAATGGCTTGATTGGTAATAGATATGTTAGAAGATTTCAGCCAGCGACTAACCAATGGGATTTATGGACTTTAATGGATGCTGCTTGGACAAATGCCTCTCAAGTGGTTTATAACCCAGAATCAATAAAAGCTTCTGGAAATAAAAATAATAGACTTTGGATTTCAACAGTTGGTGGAGGTGTGTATTATATTGATGACAATAATTATAATTCTAACGATCGAACTCAAATTGCCGATTTTTTAACCCCACCACTTTGGGGAACTTGGGG
Organism: Chitinophagaceae bacterium; assembly: GCA_049241265.1. Taxonomy (GTDB): domain Bacteria; phylum Bacteroidota; class Bacteroidia; order Chitinophagales; family Chitinophagaceae; genus CAIVPM01. The sequence goes on along the minus strand of JBMLRA010000045.1, from coordinate 3,896 downwards.
GTTTCCTTTTGATATTGTGAGGACTAATTTACCAGACTTTACTTATAATACATTTAAAGATGCCAATGGTGGTTTTTGGACATTGAGTGCATCAGGATCTTCAAGTAAAGAAGCATATAAATACGAAAAAGCATCTCCTACTACTTTTAGGTATAGTGGACAAAACCTTCCTGCAACAAGGCACAGTTTTTCAAGACGTGGAGCCCAAATAACCTATAACAACAATGGTACCATTCAAAGAACTAGTATTACAGGAATGAGTTTTGCACCTTCTAATGAAGAAGTTTGGGTATCTACCGAACATGGTGTTGAACGTTGGTATTCAGATTATCCTTATCCTAATGTTGTAGATTTTATTGGAATTGAAGGGGCGGGCAATAATAAAATTGGAATTGCTGCATTTAATACATTTACTAATAACATGCCTGAGCCTGCTGCTTCTGGGCATAGATTAAACCCAAGAACACCTACTATTTCTATTGATTCTGCCTATTATTATTTAAGTACAACCGATTACGACAGAATTGATAGTAGCGTTGAAGCAGGATTAAAGGGTGATGGTGTTGTACAAGGGTTTCCAGCTTTAAGAGCAGCCTTGCTAGCCAATAATTTAACTAGTAGAGATATTACCATTCGTTTTACACCTATATGCCTAGGTGAAGATAGTGTAGGTGCTGAATTCGATTGGACACAATCCAATACCCTTGAAAAAAGAAGGTATCAAAAACGCATTGATACTATAAACAACTATAGTGAAATAAAATCTCATTATGAAATTTTACTTGGCAACGGAACTCTGTTATTCAGAGGCGAAATGCCACTTGTAAATTTAGGTATTAACTACAATAAATATGGCTATTTAATGGATAGTATAGCTGCCCATTCCAATGATGTGCGTTTAACTAGACATCAATTTATTACCAGTCCAATTGCTACAGCAATTGCTAATGCTATTGAACAAGATTTGGGCAACTTTGGGGTAAGGTTTGTTTTTCAAAGTATACAATCGGCTCACGATACTTCCATTAATACAATAGATCGTTTGGGCGGATTATTCAAAATTAATTTTGCTTATTTAAGAAAATCAGATACAGCAATGGCTTTAGTAAATCCTTTAGCTGGTATTTATACCATTGGCAATGGCGTGCAAGATCATTTTCCAAATATAACTTCAGCTGTAAATGCCTTACAAACCAATGGTATTTCTGCTTGGGTTACTTTTTTATTAAATAACGGGGTATATAATGAGCAGTTTGCCCTTCCAGCAATATCAGGTACAAATGGTTTTGGTAACCGGCCTATTACATTTAGAAGTTTAAATGGCGATAGTACAAAAGTTACAATTCAGTTTTCACCTTTGCAACTTGCTGATAACTATGTATTTCGTCATAATGGGGTAAGGAACTTACGATTTAGACAATTGCATTTTAAAAATACCTCAACTACATTTGGTAGAGTTATTCATGTAAATGCAGCAGCCAATACCTTTCAATTAAACAATTGTATTGTAGAAGGTAATATTGATGCACCTGCAACAATTGACAATGATTTATTAACTGCAACTAGCTCGTTTGCCAATGCAACAATTGCCAATTCAAATTTCATAAATGGTAATCGTGCTTTAAATCTTATTGGTAGTGGAATTAAAGTACTAGATAATTCCTTTATGGGGCATAAAAATTATGCCATCAACTTTGGATCAGCCAATGCACCCGAGGTTAGTCGTAATAAAATTTATGGTCCTTCTACTGGAACTTTTAGTGGTATTTCTATGGGGAGTGCCAACAATACTTTTATTGTACAGCAAAACAAAATCATTAATACACAGGTACCCGGTGTAATAGGAATTAATGCAAGCTTTTCATCAGAAGGGGGTAATTATGATGGAGGCAATGCAAGAATTTGGAACAATGAAGTAGTAATGGCAACCAATGCTACTACACAAGGCATTGTTATACAATCTAGTTATAGCAGCTTTTATCACAATACAGTTCATTTAATTGGCAATCAACCAACATCTACAGCTGTAACTTGTGGATTAGCCTTTGCAAATTTAAAAGTAGAAAATAACATATTCTCTAACCCTAATGGCTATGCCATGGTTATTTGGCGTACTGCAGCTGGCTTGGGTTCATATTTTACTGAAAATAATCATAATGTTTATAGTGGAAGTGCAACGCCTTTTAAAATTCACAGTAATACAAATGTATTTATCAACTATAATAATATAGCTGCGTTAAGAGCTGTAAGTGGTAGAGATGTCAACTCAAGAGAAGCTAATCCATTATTCATTTCAAACGAAATTTTAATACCACAAAATGGTGCCATTTATAATCTTGCACCAACAATTGAAGCTGTAACAACTGATATCAGAAATCGAATTCGCCCTAATACAAACAGAGATCATGGTGCTTATGAGTTTAATAGTTGGAGTGGTGCAATAAGTGGCAATTGGCAAGTTGCAAATAACTGGACGGACGGAGTTGTGCCTAATGAAAATGGAATGGCGGTTTTACCGGGTAATGGTGTTGCCAATGAGTTAGTTCTTACGCAACCTATTACTATTAACAACATGTATGTTGCCAGTCAAAGAAATGTAACAATTAATGCAGGTCACCATTTAAGTATTACAGGTACTTTAATTAATGATGGAATAATTACTGGTTTAGGAAATGTAAGATTTAATAACGGGCAACAGCAATTTTTAGGAGGTAATGGAAGTATTAGGCATATTGATATAAGTAATGGTTCAGGTGTTTCTTTTTTGTCAGGCGAAAATAATGCTGTAAGTGTTTTAGAAAATTTATCCATACCTAATGGGAGGTTATTTACAAACGATAATCTTATTTTAAAGAGTACTCAAACAAATACAGCTAGGGTAAGTCAATTAATACAAGGAGCAATAGCTGGCAATGTAACTGTCGAGAGATTCATACCTGGCAAGCGAGCTTGGAGATTACTAACTGCTCCATTATCTAGTTTTGGAAGAAGCCCTGTTTATTTTAACAATAGTTGGCAACAGCAAACCCATATTGTTGGACCAGTAGGTACAGGTTTAGATGCTGTTACTCCTGCCTATAATACCCAAACCTATAACAATAATAGCTGGGTGGATATAACAAACACAACAACTGCTGAGCTGTTTGGAAGTAATGAAACTGCAAGCAACAAAGCCTTTGCTATGTTTATTATTGGCGATAGAACTAGGAATATAGCCAATACTGCCGCCAATAACTTTAACAACACAACTTTAAGAGCCAGTGGCAAGTTATTACAAGGTACACAAGACTTTAATTTAGGAAATTTAGCAGCAAATCAATATGTTTTAATAGGAAATCCATTTGCTAGCCCAATAGATTTAAATCAAGTATTTTTAAATGCGGGAACAAGAAATATAAACAGAACATTTTACACTTGGAATCCAACTTTGGCAGGTAGTGGAGGATATATAACCATAAGTTGGGATGGAGTAAATGCATACGATATTACACCAGCGTCTGCACAAACTCAAATTATCCAAAGTGGGCAAGCATTTTTTGTACATACTATTGCTAATGCTGCTACCAATGTAGTATTTGAAGAAAATGACAAAAGTACAATAAACATTAATAACGTTTTTGGTGTTGGTAATTGTAATTTAGACAAGTTAAGTATTAGTCTACAAAAAATAGACAATGGTAGTTTAGTAACAATTGATGGAGTGATAGCAAGTTTTGGAGCATCCTTTAGTAAACAAGTATTACCAACAGAAGATGCAGTTAAATTATTTAATAACGAAGAAGGTATTACAATACGAAGGGGAAATAACAATTTAAGTATCGAAAGAAGGCCATTTGTTACTAATACCAACGATACCATTTTCTTAGCATTGAATAGATTGGTACCTAACACAAACT
>JBMLRA010000044.1:0-1372 GCA_049241265.1 Chitinophagaceae bacterium | reverse complement strand
TTGATTTTTCAATTACAAAACCAGCGTTATTTATTTCACTAGCAGTTGCCCAATTCAATTTTACATTATTCTTAGCAAGTTGAGCAGTAAAATTTTTAAGTTCAACTGGTAAAGTGGTAGAACTTCTTAAGCATGCAATTCCATTGTTTGTAGATAAGTAGTAAATGTTGTAGCTACCATCACCATTGTCTTTAAAAGCAGCATCTCCACCACCATTATTTGTGTGAGTTGAATATTTTAAAAGTGTATCTGTATTATTTACACCCCTTAAAGTATCAGCACCATAAGTTGTAATGTTTGCTTCATCGGTTACATTTATCATTCTCATGGTAACACCTGTGTTTACAGTGTTGGTAATACCAGAAAACCAAGCACCAGCATGTGCAACAAATTTATTATTGCCAGGTGTTTTTAAGTATCTTATGTTACCAAAAGCATTGCTAGCTTGACCATTATTGTTTCCAATAGGAATTGTTGCTGCAATAGTTGCAGTGTAAGCACCTGGTGTTCCAGCAACTTCAATTCTGTTTGTAGCACGTCCTATATTAGTTACCCAAAAACCTTGGGTAAAATCATTACCCACTAAATCCAAAGATTTTATCCATGGAGTTGCTGTACTTGTTTTAGTTGATATTAATCTTATAGAATCTGTTTTAGTGAAATTAACTCCATTAGTTGTTGTGAGAATATAAATTTTTTGAGCAGTAGAATCATTTACCCCAGCGTAATCTCTAGCATAAGCAGGTCCTGCAACAAATATTTTGGTATCAATACCAACGCCACTTATGGCTAATGCATCGCCACATCTTTCTGAAGTTACAAAACTGCAAGCTAAAGTTGCCGAATCAGCTTCACTAGCCCAACGATAAATTTTACATCTTTGTATATTGGCGTTTACTGCATCAACTACAGATAAGCTGCTTGAGTAAATAAAACCATCATTACTTACTCTTACTCTAAGGTTTTTAAACGGTTCGTTTCCTATGCCAACTCCATCTCTTCTAAGTTTCCCTTCTGTTGCTCCTGTTGTGGCATTTAAAATAAATATACTATCTCCTGTAGCTGTCCCACTTGTAAGTGCTACATATACATGATTGGTTATTGGATTGTAATCTAAACTTCTAACACTACCACTTGTGTTGTTAAACCAAGTTAAATCACTAGCACCTGCTTGTGCAGTTTTCCTCCATAAACGAGTAAATGTTTGGGCATTTGATAAACTCACCAGCATAGTGAGCATAAGAAGTGTGTAAACTTTTTTCATAAAAAGCAATTTTTTTTTAGAAAGTAAAGATATTGTTAAACGTTTGAATTAAACAAGAAATTGTTTCAATATTTTTAAAATTTAATGTTTTACAAAACTAATACAGAG
>JBMLRA010000043.1:18369-33334 GCA_049241265.1 Chitinophagaceae bacterium | reverse complement strand
CCTTTAACTTCATTAATAATTTGGTTGCTTACTTTAGCTAAAAAATCATAAGGCAAATGGCTCCAATCTGCTGTCATTCCATCAACACTTGTAACAGCCCTTAATGCCAAAGTAAATTCGTAAGTCCTTTCATCGCCCATTACTCCAACACTTTTTACTGGCAATAAAATAGCACCAGCTTGCCATACTTCACTGTATAAATTATGTGCTTTTAAAGCATTAATATAAATGGCATCAGCTGCCTGCAGCATATCCACTTTTTCTGGTGTAATGTCTCCCAAAATTCTAATAGCTAAACCTGGTCCTGGAAAAGGATGACGATTAATTAAATCGGCTGAAATCCCAAGCTCTAAACCAGTTTTTCTTACTTCATCTTTAAACAAAAAACGCAATGGTTCTACCAGTTTTAGCTTCATAGTATCTGGCAATCCACCAACGTTGTGATGAGATTTTATAGTTGCTGATGGCCCATGTACACTCACACTTTCTATAACATCAGGATAAATAGTTCCTTGCCCCAAAAAGGCAGCATCTTTTATTTTAGTGGCTTCTTGCTGAAACACTTCTATAAACAATTTGCCAATAATTTTTCTTTTAGTTTCGGGGTCGCTTACATCCTTTAATGCATCATAAAAAAGTTGTTTGGCATCAATGCCTGTAACATTTAAACCAATGCTGTTATACGTATCTAATACTTGCTGAAATTCATCTTTGCGAAGCAAACCATTATCTACAAAAATGCCATACAAATTTTTACCAATTGCTTTGTGAATAAGGGTTGCAGCAACTGTGCTATCTACACCACCACTTAAACCCATTATTACTTTTTCGCTACCAATTTGTTGCTTTAATTGTTCAACAGTTTCATTGATAAAAGATGCTGGAGTCCAATTACAATCACATTTACAAACCTCAACTAAAAAGTTTGAAATCATTTTTTTGCCATCGGTAGAATGATAAACTTCTGGGTGAAACTGTAAGCCATATAAAGCAAAATCAGTCGACTGTAGACTGTCAATGGTCGATCGTTTGAAAGCTGCAATAGGAATATCATTAGTTTTTGCTAAAAGCTCAAAGCCTTGTGGTAATTGAACTATGCTATCGCTATGGCTCATCCAAACTTGAGAATTTGCTGCTACATTTTTAAATAAAATATCTTCTTGCTTAATGTTCAACATCGCCCTGCCATATTCCCTTTTATTGCTTTTATTTACAATGCCACCATAATTTTTTGCAGTTAATTGAGCTCCATAGCAAATAGCAAGAATGGGGAATTGACTATTCAATTTTTGTATATCTGTCCAAAGAAAATTTTCATCATTTACGCTAAAAGGGCTGCCACTTAAAATGATTCCTTTTAACGTTTCATCAACTGAAAATTCTTTATGATAAGGAATAATTTCACAGTAAACATTTGCCTCTCTAACACAGCGTGCAATAAGTTGTGTGAACTGGCTTCCAAAATCAAGTATTAATATTTTTTCTGTCATAAAAAAGTATGTAGTAATTAGTAATTAGTAGTTAGTTTTTTTAAATAAAATTTAGCAGTCAATCTTCCTATTAATGTTCCCAAAAGCCCACCACACAAAACATCTAGAGGATAATGCACGCCCACATACACTTGTGCAAAGCAAATAATGGTTGCCCAAAAAATGAATAAATATTTTAAATTATTTAAATATGCACTAAGCGATGTTATAATAAAAATTGCAATGCCAAAATGATTGCAGGCGTGTGAAGATGTAAAACTGAAGCCACCTGAACAATGGTCTAATAATAATCTTATTTGTGGCAGAAATATTGGGTCTGCACAAGGGCGTAAACGTGCAAAAAATGGTTTGAAAATATGGCTGCTAATTTGGTCGGTAAGTGCAATAGTCAAGATTGCAAATATTATCCAAACCCATACTTTCTTTTTAAGTTTAATTGATGCAAAAATGATTAGTAAAACGTACAATGGAATCCAAGTTTTTGATTCACGCATAATTGGCATTAACCAATCGAAAAATGAATTTGTGCTGTGCTGATTAATGAACAAGAAAACATCTTTGTCTTTTTGAACAATCCAATGTATGAATTGCATAAACCAAGATATAGAGATGATAGTATTCATTAATTGCTGCAAATAACACACTTTTTGAGGATTTGTAGTGCTATTAAATGCCAGTTTTGGGAACTTAATATATGTTTGTGGGGTATGGAATTAGAATCTAAACTATTGATGTTTGAAAATAGATTGACTAAGATGTTCAAACACAGAGGTAAGCAAGCACGTAGAATGGGTATTTCGTGCTATAGATTATATGATAAAGATTTGCCTGAATTTCCTATAACTATTGAATTGTATGATGATAAAGTTTATATAGCAGAATATGTGAGCAAACATAATTTAACAGATGAAGAGTATGGTTTGTGGTTAGAGGAAACTATTGTGGTGATAAGAAAAGTACTACAAGTTGATGATGAAAATGTTTTTATAAAGCAGCGAAAAAGAATGAATCATCGAACACAGCAGTACGAAAAAACAGATGCACAAAAAGAATTTTTTACTGTTGAAGAAAGTGGACTCAAGTTTTTGGTTAATCTATCTGATTACCTTGATACTGGTTTGTTTCTTGACCATCGTACTACAAGACAAATGGTGCAAAACATAGCTAAAGATAAACGTGTTCTCAACTTATTTTGTTACACAGCTTCATTTTCGGTTTATGCAGCATCGGCTGGGGCAAGTTTGGTTACATCGGTTGATTTATCTAAAACTTATTTGCAATGGGCAGCAGACAACTTTGCAATTAATAGATTAAAAAATGAGCAAGCATTTCAATTTGTACACGCTGATGTGTTGCAACATTTAAAAACGATTCCTTCAAATAGTTACGATATTGTAATAATGGATCCTCCAACATTTAGCAATAGTAAAAGGATGGAAGATTTTTTGGACATTCAAAGAGATCACGTTGATTTAATTAATGATGCTTTAAATGTATTGAGCCCAGATGGTAAATTATATTTTAGTACCAACTTTACTAAATTTGTTTTAGAGCAAGAACTTATAAATTCGAATAAAATAAAAGATATTACCAAAGCCACCACACCATTCGATTTTGAAGGAAAATTAAGAAGGTGGTGTTATTTAATTGAGAAATAGAATATCCCCATATCTATTAAATTACTTCCAAATAGATTGCTTTAAAATATCGCTCAAACTATTTTGGTGTATAAAATAACCTAACCTTATCAAATGATAAATTGCTAAACTTATTCCCCAAAAATAAGCTAGCTTTTTACTGTAAAAAATATTCCTTAAATATTCCTTTTTTGTAATTAACTCTGTAGTTAATACTATAACAACTGTGATACAAAACAAAAAAGTTAATGGTCCAAATAAATGGAAGTAAAGGCTTTCAATAATATTTCCCTGATACACATTTATCAACGATTTTGTAATGCCACAACCAGGGCAAGGAAAACCAGTTAACATTTTAAATGGACAATATGATTGTTCATTTTCTAAATGTTTACCTGTGCTATTAAGCATAATAAAATATGGAATTGCAAGTGTTATTAAAGCACCTACAATTCCATATATTTTATACTTAGTTTTAATATTACTTGTAAAGTTTATTAATATCACTTTGAACAATCATAGCAGCAACCATAGGAAAAAGAAAACCTAAAATTACCAATAATGTTGATTGGTCTTTATCTGGCTCACCAACTCTTTTATAAACTTCAGGCAACCCATCTTTAGCAGCAATGTAATAGAAATATAAATTGATTGGCATACAACACCCAGCAAAAATGGCAATTGGCTGAGAAATGACCTCTCTTTCAGCTACTGCATTCAATACTTCTGCTGCTTTAATGTTCCAATAAATTAGGTACAATCCACAGGTTAAAAAACCTAGAATTAATACTAGTACTGGATCAACTTTAAATTGTGGAATAGGTGCGTTCATAATGCTTGTGTTTTGGTTTGTTGGCTAAAATATAGTAATTCTCAATGCAATACATTTTCTAATGCAATAAGTTTTTTTTACAATATAAACCTACAATATTCAGCTGGCTGATTAACTTCAAGTAGTACTAATAGATTTATTTCTCCATTACTTTCTTTAAATTATCTAACCCAATTTGAAAGTCTTTACCAACCATTTCATCTGCACTAATAAACAGCAACATAATATTCATTGGATATGTCATTTTGCTTTTAAAACCCCATTTTACTTTTGTTTGATTATTACTAGCATCTTCAAAAATCATAAATGCATCTGCATTTGATTTAAATGGTTTAATAAATCTTAAAGCATAGTCAATTCTACTACCCTCATCAATTTTAAGAATTTCTTGTTCACCAGCACCTACATCTTTATTGCCCTCCCAAGCTGAAATAAATCCTACAGTTCCATCGGTTCCTGTATAGGTTTTTTTCATATTCGGGTCCATACTTCCCCATTTGCTGTAGTTATCTTGATTCTTTAATAATTTAACATATGCAAACACTTCCTGCTTTGATTTATTGATGGTAATTTCTTTAACAATATTCATATCTTTTTTTACAAATGCAGCAATGATTAAAAGTAATATTATAATAGCTAATATTACAAGAAGTGTAAATTTTACAATTTTCATTTTTTTACTTTTAGGGTGAATTGATTTTATGAAATGAGATTTATTTTTGAATTAAAATGAAGCGTACTTTTCATTCATTTTGATTAAGTATTTTCTAAAAGTGTTAATGTTAAATACTTTCTCAGCTTCATATTCTTTTAAAATCTCTTTATCTTTTTTTAAAAAAAACCAAATACTTGCATTTGTTGCTTCAGATAATTCTCCATCTTTATTTATGTACAGCATTACAGGTTTTTTATTTGAAATAGCATCGTCAATTACAGCTTCTATCCCTAAACCCCAAATTGTCCAAGGTTTTTTTGAACTGATTTCAATAAATGGAAATTTACCAATATAATCAAATGGTGTATATTGTTTTGTGAATCGAATAACAAGCCCTCGCTTTATGTCGATATACAAATTTTCGCCATCATAAATGCCAAATACTTTTTTTATTTTTTTTGTACTATCCGTCAACTTCAAAACATACCCCTTAAAACTTGAGTCACTTTTAATGTTATCGTCTAAATCAGTTTTGTAGTTTTTTTCAATGCTAAATGAATCAGAAATATTGGGTTGATTTTTGCAAAATGATTCGTAAGTAAAATAAATGCCTCGTTTAAGGCTTGTGTTTTTTTTAATTAGAAAAGTACTGTCTTGTGAAAAAATATTTGAACAATTAATGATACTCAATAACAGGATGATGTGTTTTAACGACAGCATAGTAGTCTGGTTGTTTAGCAAATGTAATGTTTGTTGTTGAATTTTAATATTTATACAGCTGTTACTGTTATGTAAAGAACTAGTAATAATTTGTAATTAAATTGATGAACCATTGTGGTAAAATAGAATGATAAAGCAGTGTAACTTTAAATTTGTAGATTTTAAATAGATGCAGTTGGTTTAAGCGAGGTATTCTGTTCAAAACTTTTGATAAGTTTTTTCCTACAATATTGTAAACAAGTATGATTCAAATTTTTAAACAAAAAAATTAGCATAAAAAGCTATTGCCTATTTTTGCAAATCTAAAAAAATACAATGGGTAGAATTTTTGAAGTAAGAAAAGCCTCGATGTTTGCTAGATGGGACAAAATGGCTAAAAACTTTACTAGAATTGGTAAAGAAATTATTATTGCTGTAAAAGCAGGTGGTTCAGATCCAGCAACAAACCCTGCTTTGCGTAGATGTTTTCAAAATGCACGTAGCGTGGGCATGCCAAAAGATAGGGTAGAAGCTGCTATAAAAAGAGCAATTGGCAAAGACACCACTAATTACGAAGAAATTTTATATGAAGGCTATGCACCACATGGTGTTGCACTTGTGGTAGAAACTGCAACTGATAATCATGTAAGAACTGTAGCTAATGTTAAGGCTGCTTTTAACAAAGGTGGTGGTGCATTAGGTAATAGCGGAAGTGTGAGTTTTCAGTTTAAAAAAATGGGTGTATTTAAGTTAAAGCCAGAGGGATTAAATACAGAAGAGTTAGAATTAGAATTGATTGATTTTGGTTTAGATGAATTAGGAGAAAGTAATGATGATGATGGAAATAGCATTTTAGTATTGCGTTGCCTATTGGCAGATTTTGGTAATTTGCAAAAAGCATTAGAAGAAAGAGGAATGACGCCAATTAGTTCAGAATTAGAGTGGATTCCCACCACTACTGTTCCTGTTACTGATGCACAGGCTGATGATGTTAGTAAATTAATTGAGCGTTTAGAACAAGATGAAGATGTAAATAAGGTGTTTCACAATATGGGATAAGCACCATTTTACAATTGATACTTTAAAAAATGGGGTGCAAAAAATATTTTGTTTGCACCCCATTTCTATTTTAAAAATTTATCAATTTTATTACACAATTTCTATAATCATCATATCCTACAATATTGATTTACCACTCAAAGCACCACTAACAGCAGCATCCATTGCACGTTCAGCAAAAGGGCGTGTTATTTCATTTAATTCCTCAATTTTAGTGTGAATTAAATTTTTATCGTTCATTGTAGTAGCTAGTTGTAAATTCTGCATAGCTTGTGCAGTTGCTACCAATTCTTCTTTTGAAATTAGGGAAGTGTTTTTTTGTAAAAATTTTTCTGTTACTTGTAATATTTGCTCAGCTTCAGTTTGAGCTTCTACTAAAGCTCTAGTTTCAATATCTTGTTTAGCATTGGTTATGCTATCCATTAGCATTTTTTCTACATCAGCATCAGTAATTCCATATTGTGGTTTAACTTCAATACTTTGCTCAACACCACTTCTTAATTCTTTTGCACTAACCGTTAAAATACCATCAGCATTTATTAAAAAACTTACCTCAATTTTTGGTAATCCAGCAGGCATACCTGGTATTCCTGTTAAATTAAATTCAGCTAATTTTCGGTTATCCTTTACTAAATCTCTTTCTCCTTGGTAAACTGAAATTCTCATACTACTCTGACCATCTTTTTGAGTGGTGTATTGCCTTGAAACCTTATTTGGAATTTTAGAGTTTCTTGGTATTAATACATCCATCAATCCCCCCATTGTTTCTAAACCCAAGCTCAATGGAGTTATATCAAGTAATAAGAAATCTTTATTATTTCCCGCCAAAATATCAGCTTGAATAGCAGCACCTAATGCAACAACTTCATCTGGATTTATATTGTCATTAACTTTCTGCTTAAAATATGTACTAACACTTTCTTTTACAAATGGAATTCTTGTGCTACCACCAACCATAACTACTGTCTCAATTTCTTCTAAAGCAATATTAGCATCACTTACAGCTAATTTACAACAGTCTATTGTTTTGGTTACTAATTGTTCAATTAACGCTACAAATTTTTCTTTTGTTAAATATAGATTGGTGTTTTCAATTTGGGCAGAGAAATAATCATTGGTGCTTAAACAAATTTTAGCATCCTCGGCCTTTAATCTTAAAGTTTGTGCAAATGATTTGTCTGTTGCTAGTTTTTCTGTTTGAATGTTATTTTCCTTTATCCAGTAATCTATAATTGCCTTATCAAAATCATCTCCACCTAAATATGTATCTCCATTTGTACTTAATACTTCAAAAATTCCATTAGTAATTTTTAAAATCGAAATATCAAATGTTCCACCACCTAAATCATACACTGCTATTATTTTTTCACCTTCGGTATTTACTCCAATTCCATAAGCTAAACTAGCTGCAGTAGGTTCGTTTACAATTCGCAACACATCTAAGCCAGCTAGTTTGCCTGCATCTCTAGTTGCTTGTCGCTGTGCATCATTAAAATAAGCAGGCACTGTTATTACAGCTTTTGTAACTTGGGTTTTTAAAATATGTTCAGCTCGTTTTTTTAATTCTTTTAATATAAATGATGACAGATTGATGGGAGAGTAGAACTGACTGCCTACTTGCACTTTAACTAAGCTTTCTGTATTATCATCGATAATTTTATAGCTAAACACAGATTGTTTTTGTTGTAAGTCATTATAGCTTTTACCCATTAACCTTTTAGCTGAATATATTGTTCTGTCGGGATAAAGCTCTAGCATTTTTTCAGCCTCTTCACCAACAATAGCGTTATCTATTTCATCAAAATATACGATGCTTGGTACAATAGTATTGGCATTATGTTCTTTTAAACATATTGGCTTTTTAGTTTCAGGATGTACAATCGCTACCAAGCTATTAGTTGTGCCTAAATCAATGCCTACAATCATTTCAGCTTGTTGTAAACTGCCAGTTGCTATATTAATTGCAATTTTTGCCATAATTTTTAAATATTGTGCAAAGTAAAGTGTTGAATAATATATTAATGCACGATTTTAGATAAAACAAAAGCCATCTTTTTACAGATGGCTTTTGTTTAGAACTCTTTTTAAGAGCTACCTTACCTTTCCTTATTTTTTAGATTTCCTAGTTGGAAATTTATTTCCAGAATGTTGTTTTACACTAGTTCCTTCAGGTGAACCTACATGATCCATAGCACAACGAAAACCAATAGTGCTGCTTGATTGATCTTCTTCCATATATCTTCTAGTACCAGGGCTTAACCAATAAGCTTGGTCATTCCAACTACCACCTTTGTAAACACGTGATTTATCTGAAACTAATGTAGTAATACCGTAACCGTAGTTAGCTTGACTTAATGAGTCTCCATCTAAGAAGTTTACTGCGTAAGCGTGTTGGTAATTTCTTCTGCTACGTAGTGATGAGTCGCTTTGGTTAACCATTTTAATTCTACCCAAGCTATCTCTTAAATTTCCTTGTCCTGCTTTAGTATCAACTACTTGGAAAACGTTACCACGAATACCAGAAATATCGTTTTGATCGTCTCTCAATGGTCTGTAAACATCAAAAACCCACTCGTTAACGTTACCTGCCATATTATATAAACCAAAACCATTTGGAGCATATACATCAACCTCAGCAGTGTAAGCACCAGCATCATTTAAACCTCCAGCAACACCCATATAATCACCAATACCTCTTTTAAAGTTAGCTAAAAAAGCACCTTGATTAGCACCTTTTCGTGTGTAACGAAGGTTATCGAAACCATCATTTTTCCAAGGATACATTTGCTTGTTAGCATGAACCTCTTCTCCACGTTTGTTAGCATTTAATTTTTTCTGAGGATTTTGACCAATAAATCCATAAGCAGCATATTCCCATTCAGCTTCTGTTGGTAAACGGTATTTACCAAACATAATACCATCTTCAAATTTTACGGTTTTACGAGGTTTGCCTTGTGCATCTTTTAAAGGGCTTTTACCGCCTTTAACTTTTGGTCCAGGAGTTGCATTGTATTCACCCATTAGGTATGACTCGTAAACGAAATTATCTTGTCCAGAATTCTTAAGCTCTTTTTTAATTTGAGTTTTAGGGTCTAAGAAACCAGTTTTCATTAATTCTAACTCATTAACTCTATCTGTTCTCCACTCACAAAATCTTTTTGCTTGTTTCCAATTAACACCAACTACAGGATAATAATTAAAGGTAGGATGTCTGAAGTAATATTCTACATAAGGTTCATTGTAAGACAATTCACTTCTCCAAACTAAACTATCTGGACGAAGAGCTGATAACATTTTTTCATCATCAGCAAAAACATTTTCGTGCCAATATAAAAATTCACGGTAGTGAACATTAGCAATTTCTGTTTTGTCTATAAAAAATGAATTTACTGTTGCTCTTTTTGGAACGTTATTCCACTCCATCATAACATCTTCTTGACTTTGACCCAACATAAAAGTACCACCTTGCACAAACACTAGCCCGGGTGCTGTTTTAACATCTTTAGGTTTTGGAACGTTAAAATTACCCTGATTTTTGTCATTGTACTTCCATCCTGTTACAGACGATTCTCCTTTTTTTGTGCCACCTGAGTTTTTACTACACGACACCATAACGCCTGATAAGGCTAACAATAAAAAGCAATTTTTTACAGCTGCTTGCATTTGCATAAGTTGTAATTTAATTTAAAACAATAAAAAGATTGGGTAAAAATAAATGGTCAGAAGCGAATATTAAAATAAAATTTATAATGTTAATTACTTTTACTGCCCAAAGATATATTTGAGAATGTTATAAAAAAACTAAAATTTTAATAATACATTAATTTTTGTTGAAAACGATGCCAATATTATATGTCACAAAAACTATTGTTTTACATAAATACAAGTTAATTAAGCTTTGTATCTTTTCAAATTTATGTGGTGTATTTATTTTTTTGCTTTAAAAAATGTTTCAAAAAAATTAGAAAGTGTACTTTTTTACACTATTATTGCACTCTCAAAGAATGACAAGAAAAGAAAAGCCTTCATCTTCTTGTTATAAACTTACTTAATGACTATACATCTACGCTAATTTTTTACTGTTTGGTTTATTCGATTAATTAAAATGTAATTTCAATGAGAAAACGTATTTTGTTTTTTAGTGTAGTGAGTTTTTCAATTTTATTATCACAAAAATTAATGGCACAGTCAACGCTTGAAGAGGTTGTCAATCCAAGAACTACGGCTGTTCCATTTTTAAGAATTGCAGCAGATGCGAGAGCTGCTGGAATGGGTGATATTGGAATTGCAACAGCTCCAGATGCTAATTCAAGTTTTTGGAACCTAGCAAAAACACCTTTTGCAAAAAGTAAAACTGGTATTGGTTTAACTTATGCACCTTGGTTAAAAGCATTGGGCTTGAGTGATGTTTATTTAGCAACACTTGGTTTTAACTCAAAATTAAATGATGGCCAAAGTGCAATTGGCGGTTCATTAAGATTTTTTAGCTTAGGTAATATACAATTTACTGATTTTGCAGGTAACAATCTCTCTCAATTTAGACCAAGGGAAATGGCATTAGATTTTGGCTATGCACGAAAATTAAGTGATAGACTTTCTTTGGGGGTTGCTTTACGCTATATTAATTCAAATTTAGCTACTGGTACTTTTGGTGGAGTTACCTACAAAGCAGGTAATGCTATTGCAGGAGATATTAGTTTATATTATGATGGAACTACCGAAGCAAATGGTGGTGGTTTTGCTTGGGGCGTAACATTAACTAATTTGGGTTCAAAAATTGGTTATACCAACGATAATCAAAACAAAGACTATATACCAGCTAATTTAGGAATTGGGTTTCAATACACTTATCCTATTGATGAAGCTAATAAAATTAGTTTTGCTACAGATATTAATAAATTACTTGTTCCAGCCCCACCTTTATCTACAAATAATACTTATGATGATTCTGTAGCTTTAGTTGAATATAGAAACAGCAGCGTTATTGCTAGTTGGGGAAAGTCGTTCAGTGATGGTGATGGATTTATGAAATCTTTACAATTTTCATTAGGAGCTGAATATACATACAATGATCAATTCTTTTTTAGAGCAGGATATTTTTCAGAAAGTAGAACAGAAGGTAATAGAAAATATTTTAGTTTAGGTGCTGGTATTAGATATAATGTGATGGATTTTAATTTTTCATATTTAGTTCCATCTGGTTCGGGTACTGCTGGTGGTATTAGTCCATTGGCTAATACTATTAGATTTGGTGTTTCTTTTAATTTAGATCCAGAAGAATCAAAATAATTTAATTGAATATTTAAGTAAACCACAGATTTGCAATAGTTTTTGTAGTCTGTGGTTTTTTATTTTACATAAACTTTACCGTTTAAGTTACACATTAATTAAAACTATATTTTTTTAAATTTTATATAATGAGAATAGGCTCTGGTGTTGACTTTCATCAATTAGTTGAAGGAAGAGATTTGTGGATTGGTGGCGTTAAAATTCCTCATCACAAAGGTGCTTTAGGGCATAGTGATGCTGATGTGTTATTGCATGCAATATGTGATGCTTTATTGGGTGCATTAGCATTAGGTGATATTGGCAAACATTTTCCAGATACCTCAAGTGAGTTTAAGAATATTGATAGCAAAATTTTGCTAGCAAAAACAATGCAATTAATAACAAATGAAGGATATAAAATTATTAATATCGATTCCACACTTTGCCTAGAAGCACCAAAAATTAAGCCTTATGTTGAAGCAATGCAACAAACTATTGCAAAGATTTGTGGTATAACAGTTAAAGATATTTCAATAAAGGCAACAACAACCGAAACAATGGGCTTTGTGGGTAGGCAAGAAGGTTTAGTTGCGTATGCAACGGCACTTTTGGAAAGTGTATAATTACCATTCTGCTCTTGCATTTGGGCTAACATCTAAATCAGAAAAATCTTTTGCTAAATATTTGTAATAACCAGTAATAGCAATCATTGCTGCATTATCTGTGCAATATTCAAACGATGGTATAAATACTTTGCAATTCATTTCTTTTCCTAAGTTTTCAAAAGCATTTCGCAAGCCACTATTTGCACTTACTCCTCCTGCCAAACAAATTTGTTTAAGGCCTGTTTGCTGAATAGCTTTTTTCATTTTCTTAATTAAAATACTGCAAATAGTGAATTGAATAGATGCACATAAATCATTCAAGTTAGTTTCAATGAAACTTGCATCTTGTTTTTGTAAAAAATAAAGAACTGAAGTTTTTAACCCACTAAAGCTAAAGTTAAGTTCTGGTATTTGTGGTTCTGAAAATTTAAACTTGAAAGGATTTCCAAGTTTTGCATATTTATCAACTAGTGGTCCACCTGGATATGGCAAACCCAATAGTTTTGCTGTTTTGTCAAAAGCTTCACCAGCTGCATCGTCAATTGTTTGTCCTAAAATTTCTAGGTTGGTAGGAGAATGAGCAACTACAATTTGCGTGTGTCCACCACTAACAGTTAAACATAAAAAAGGGAAATCGGGTTTGTTATCATCTATTAAATTAGCCAATACATGTGCCTGCATATGATGCACAGCAATTAATGGTTTGTTTAATGCAAGTGCTAATGATTTTGCAAATTGAGTACCCACCAATAAACTGCCCATCAAGCCTGGGCTTTGGGTAAAAGCAATGGCATCAATCATATTTAAGATTGATGATTGATGATTGATGATTTGCTTTTCTGTTGAGTGTTGACTACTGACTATTGACTCAACAGCTTCTTCAACCACAGGAATAATATTTTCAATATGAGCCCTGCTAGCTAATTCTGGCACAACGCCACCATATTTTTCATGAACAGATTGTGTTGCAATAACATTGCTTAATATTTTTCCATCAACACAAATTGAAGCCGATGTTTCATCGCACGAAGATTCTATTGCTAATATTGTTGCCAATTATTATTTAGTTGAATTGTTAATTAATTTGTGTTTGCAAACATAAAGTATCAACAAACATTAATTCTTGTAACAATAATAAACTGCATTCCCCTACTTTTGCCTCTTACAAACAACCGTTAGTTTATACATTATGTTTCGTAAACCCTGGTGGAAAATACTAAGTTTTGTATTACTTGTTTATACTTGTATAGCTGGTTTTTTAATTCCAGTACCAGAACCTGCTGGTGTGCCATTGCAACAAACCATTCGCAATCTTTTCTTTCATGTTCCAATGTGGTTTGGAATGACGATACTATTCTCAGTATCTGTTTTTTATGCCATTAAGTATTTGCGAAATCCAACGCCCGAAAATGATGCTAATAGTTTTGAATTTGCCCGAACTGGTATTGTTTTAGGATTGCTTGGATATGCAACAGGAATGATTTGGGCTAACTATCAATGGGGTAAACCCATTAGCGGCGATCCCAAACAAATTGGTGCTGCAATAGCTGTGTTAATTTACTGTGCCTATTTTGTGCTACGTGGTAATATTGTTGATGAAAAGAAAGCAAGAATTAGTGCTGTTTACAACATATTTGCTTTTGCAATGCTATTCCCTACATTGTTTATCATGCCAAGATTGGTTGAAAGTTTGCATCCTGGAGGTATGGGTAGTGAAGGCAATCCTGGCTTAAACCCAAAGGACTCTAATGCAGCTATGAAATTTGTTTTTTTACCTGCAATTATTGGTTGGACTTTACTAGCCACTTGGATAACAACATTAAGAATAAGAACGAAACTATTAGAAGAAAAAGTAGAAGCTTAAATTTTTACAGTTTCATTAATATTAAAAGAACTAAGACTTTGCAAATGAAAATACTAACTACAATACTCTTACTATTATTAACCCAAATAACTAATGCTCAAACTGTAAGTGCACAAACTTCATTAGATATAATGAAGAGTAATGGTAAAATTTATGTAGTTGTAGCTGTAGTGCTAGTAATTTTGCTAGGATTGTTTGCTTATGTGTGGCGATTAGATAAAAAAATTACTAAGCTAGAAAATAACTTAAAATAGAATATTGTTTAACGAACGATTGCAAAAACATATAAAAATTAAATTATGTCAAACACAAACTACAGCTTTTTTCAAAGCGTTGAAACTAGCTTCGACAAAGCAGCAAAATTTACAAAATGGGATAAAGGATTGTTAGAGCAAATTAAAGCTTGTAACAGCATTTATAGTATGAAATTCCCTGTTCGTATGGATGATGGACGAATTGAAGTAATTGAGGCTTACCGTGTACAACATAGCCAACACAAAAGCCCTTGTAAAGGTGGTATTCGTTTTAGCGACGAAGTAAATCAGGATGAAGTAATGGCACTTGCTTCTTTAATGACTTATAAATGTGCTATTGTTAATGTACCTTTTGGTGGTGGTAAAGGTGGTATTAAGATTAATCCTAAAAAATACAGCACATACGAATTAGAAAAAATTACACGTAGATATACTGCTGAATTGGTAAAGAAAAACTTTATTGGCCCAGGTATCGACGTTCCTGCACCAGATTATGGAACAGGTGAAAGAGAAATGGCTTGGATAGTAGATACATACGCATCATTAAAACCAGGTGAAATTGATGCAGCTGGCTGTGTTACAGGAAAGCCAGTAACACAAGG
>JBMLRA010000043.1:0-18269 GCA_049241265.1 Chitinophagaceae bacterium | reverse complement strand
GGTGCTACTAACCTTGCTAAAAATGGCGATGCATTGGAATTAGAATGTGATATTTTAGTACCTGCTGCATTAGAAAACGTTATTAATGGCGAAAATGCACCACGTGTAAAAACTAAAATTATTGCCGAAGCTGCAAATGGCCCTTTAACTCCTGACGCTGACGAAATTTTAACTGCAAAAGGCGTTTTAATTGTACCAGATATGTATTTAAATGCAGGTGGTGTTACTGTAAGTTATTTTGAGTGGTTAAAGAACCTTAGCCACGTTAGATATGGTAGAATGGAAAAGCGTTACAACGAAAATATGAACACGCATATTCTTAGCCAAATTGAAGCATTAACAGGAAAAAAAGTTAGTGAACTTGAGAAAGGTGTTATTCAACACGGACCAGATGAGGTAGATTTAGTACATAGTGGCTTAGAAGAATCTATGATTACCGCTACTAGAGAAATTATGGAAATATGGAATGCAAACCCTGAGATTCCAGATATGAGAACTGCTGCTTATGTAAATGCTATCAACAAGGTAGCTACAAGTTATACAGAGTTAGGTATTTTCCCATAGTATTTTTTGAATTTTTGTTATAAAAAACCGCTTTTTTAAGCGGTTTTTTTATTTTAGTGCATTGTAAACTCACTGTTAAAAACTTTATGTTTTTCGATACTATATAAACTGTTTTGCATTCAAGTGAATATATCAGTTCAAACTTTGCTGTAGTACTTTTTTAATAAAACAGCATATGGACACCATCATAAATTACATTTATACAACGGTACACTAGGATAATAATGGTTAATAAAACTGAAATTTAAATATGAATTTTATTTGATTTTTTTAGGTGTTTAATTTACTTTTTATTAAAAATATATTGAAGCATTTGTAATTGTTAGTTTAATTTCAAATAGTTTCGTAAAGCACATATTTATAAGTTTTGCAGGCATTAATTAGTAAATAATTAAAAAGTATTGAATTTAAAATGGGAAAGTCTGTCAAACAAAAGAACTTATTAAAGAAGTAACATTGGTTGATAAAAAACGGGTATGATTTTTCACTACAATTTCTAGATAAACTGATATACGTTTTGATGGTCAAAAATTGGTTTCACTTATGCATAAATTTAATGTTGGTGTTCAGGTAAAAATGACTTGTGATATTAAGCACATTGACGAAATTTTTTTTGATGAGCAATAAAGTAATGATTAACTATAAGACCAAAAAATGTGAGCTCTATTATATTGAAAAAAGTGGTCATTTTAGTTGGATTGAAAAGCCGGTTAAATTTTTTGAACTTGTTCGAAAAGCCATATTAAAAAAGTAAACCTAAAAAACGATTGTTGTACTTATAACCTAGTTTATTAATTAAAATTTTTGGTAACTATTTATTAATATTTCATTATGTACCTTAAAATGAGTTAATACAAGCTAATTTGTAAAAATTAAAATAGTAATTGATACCGATTTTAAAATTAAATCAGGGCTCTTTCAATGGCCTTTGCTTTTAATAAACACTCTTCGTATTCATCTTCAGGATTGCTGTAATGGGTAATAGCACCACCTACTTGATAATTCAAAAATTTTAATGTTTCATTGTACATAATACTTCTTATTACTACATTAAAATCAAAATCTTTATTGGGTGTTATGTATCCAATGCTACCACTATAAATACCTCGTTTCGACTCCTCATATTCTTCTATTAGCTGCATTACTTTATGTTTGGGTGCACCTGTCATTGAACCCATTGGAAATGTAGCTTTAAGTATATCTACAAAATCAATATTATCATCAACTGTTGCAGATATTGTTGAAATCATTTGATGAACTTGGGGGAAGGAATATATGCCAAACAGTTCATCAACATTAACAGATTTTTTTGTAGCAATTTTACTTAAATCATTTCGTACTAAATCTACAATCATTACATTCTCACTTTTCTCTTTCTGGCTTTTGGCTAATGA
This sequence comes from Chitinophagaceae bacterium, assembly GCA_049241265.1. Taxonomy (GTDB): domain Bacteria; phylum Bacteroidota; class Bacteroidia; order Chitinophagales; family Chitinophagaceae; genus CAIVPM01. Next base: position 16,311 of record JBMLRA010000043.1, on the reverse strand, counting down.
TTGCTTACTAATTAGATCTTTATGTTCGTTTTGTAAATCTCTTTTACTTGTACCTTTTATTGGTTGAGAAATAATTTTATTGGCTTGCTTTTTTATAAAACGTTCAGGGCTTGCACACAAAACATATTTGTTGTTAAGCTTATAGTAAACACTAAATGGAGTAGGGGAGATAGTGTTAAGTTTATTAAAAATTTGGAATGGATCTACTTCAATATTTTCTGCATAAAATTCTTGACAAAAATTAATTTCATAGCAATCGCCTAATTGAATATGATTTTTCAGAGCATTTACTTTCTCAAAATAATGTGTTTTACTAATTCTTGGTTTTACTATAACAGATTTTTTTGTAGTGATAGGATTAGTAATATTAGTAGATGTAATACGCTCAAATATTTTTATTGGAGCAATTTCAATTGTTTCAATAACTACGTGAGATGAGAATAATTTAATAACAACTTTGGGTTGAAATAAATATAGTTCAGGAAATTCTAAAACATCGGTATTGTTTGATGTTGATTGAAAAATTGAGTTTTTAAAATCATAAGAAATGTGCCCAAAAATCCAATCTTTAGTTTCGTTTACGAATGATTTTAGTTCAATTAAGTTTGCTTTATTACTTGGCGAAACATTAAAAAAATTGATGGCATCAACAGCCAATAAACATTCAAAAGAATTATACTGAGATGTGTAGTGATTATTATCAAAAAAACAACAGATGTTAAATTGGTTAGACCAGTTCAACATCTGTTGTTTAAAAATGGTGGTATCACTTACTTTATATGTGCTAGTAAGTCGGTTCAAATTTTGTTTATTTAAAAATCATCATCATCATCATCAAATCCTCCATCCTTATCATTAAACAAATCGAATTCTTTAAAATCTTCATCTATTTCAAAGTCATCATCGCTAGCTTTTTTTGCACCAGGAGTTTTTTTAGCACCTTTTGATTTTGGAATATCAAATTCCTCAAAATCTGGATCCCAACCTTCCTCTTCTTCAACTTTTTCCCAATCATCAGCTATATCTTCAGCATCGTCGTCATCATCATCATCATCGTCTTTGGCTTTTTTTGTTGCTGCCTTTGCACCTTTCTTTTTAGGGGTTTCATCTTCATCTTCAAAGTCATCATTTTCATCATCTGTAACTTGCTTTGACTTTTTAGGACTCAGTTTTTTTTCGCTGTCAACAACCTCTTTTTTTGTTGTTACTTTCTTGATTTTATCAGATTTTGTTGCCATAGATTATTCTATTTATAATGTAAAATTTCAACTGAAATTTTTAACAGCCAAAATTTTTGTAATATTTTTTATTAAAAATTTATAACACAATTATTTGTTCCCTTTCAGGGCCATTAGATATGTATTTTACATGAGTGTTTGTATACGAATTAATAAAGTTTATATAGTCTTGCATTTTGTTGGGTAATGCATTTCCTTCTACTAATTTAACAGATGGAGTTTCTTTCCACCCTGCAAAACTATCATAAACAGGCTCTGCATTAACCTTGGCTAATTGAAATGGAATTTCATTTGTGGTTACACCATTTATACTATAGGCAGTGCACATTTTTAGTTCATCAAAACTATCTAAAATGTCTGCCTTAGTCATTACAATTTTGGTTACTCCATTTATCATACAACTAAATTTTAATGCTACTAAATCCATCCAACCACAACGTCTTGGACGACCTGTGGTAGCACCAAATTCACTACCAATTTTCCTTAATTCATCACCAGTTTCATCAAATAGTTCTGTTGGAAATGGACCACTGCCAACGCGTGTACAATATGCTTTAGTAATGCCAATAACTTCACCAATCTGTTTTGGAGATATGCCTAATCCTGTGCAAACACCAGCTGATATTGTGTTTGATGAGGTTACAAATGGAAATGTGCCAAAATCAATATCCAACATACTTCCTTGAGCTCCTTCTGCTAGAATTTTTTTGCCTGCTGCAATTTGATTGTTAATGAAATATTCACCATTAACAATATTTAATGTTTTCAAAAACTCTAAAGCTTCAAAGAATTCTTCTTCCCATGCAGTAATATCTTCGTTGAAATTAAAATTGTCTAAAAGTTTTTGATGTTTTAATCGAAGTTTAATGTATTGTGTGATGAAATTTTTATCAAGTAAATCACCAACACGTAAAGCATTACGACCAGTTTTATCCATATAAGCTGGACCAATACCTTTTAGGGTTGAACCAATTTTGCTGTCTCCTTTTTGTGCTTCACTTGCTTTATCTAGAGCTCTGTGTGTAGGTACAATAATGTTGGTGCGTTGCGATATAAACAAATTCTTTTTTATATCAATACCCATTGCAGCAACTGTATCACACTCTCTTTTTAATGTTATTGGGTCTAGCACTACACCATTGCCAATAAGATTAATTTTATCTTGATGAAAAATCCCAGATGGGATTTGATGTAAAACTACTTTTTTGCCATTTACATAAAGTGTGTGTCCTGCATTTGGACCACCTTGAAAGCGAGCAATTACGTCGTAGTTTGGAGCAAAATAATCTACAATTTTACCTTTTCCTTCATCGCCCCATTGAAGTCCTAAAATCACGTCTACCATAAAAAAAATTATGTGGCAAATGTAGGGAGTACAAAAACAAACTTTATCCATTAATTTCTATCAATTTATTTTAATGTTACCAAATTATTAAATCTTCAACACTAGCTTGGGTGTGCAGTAACTAAGATACTTTTGCAACAAAATACAGATATGGGACTTAATAATTTTGGTAAAATGTTTATGCCTAAAAATAAAATATTTTATAGCTTATTCGAAGATGTAGCAGATACAGTACACGAAATGGGAAAAACCTTACTTAAAGTAGTTGCTGAGCCAGATTATGATAAAAGAGCTCCTATTATAAAACAACTTGAAGATTTAGAGCATAGGAATGACGAAAACACCCATAAGATTTTTACAGAATTAGGGCGAAATTTTATTACTCCTTTTGATAGAGAAGATATTCACTACTTAGCATCTTCTTTAGATGATATTGCAGATTATATATATAGCTCTGCTAAAAAAATCAATTTTTATAATGTTAATCCAAATGATACTGGAATAAAAAAATTAGCGGATTTGGTTGAACAAGGTACAATTGAGATAAAAAAAGCTGTTTATGGATTGAGAGACATGAAGCAACTTAGAACTATGACAGAAGCTTTCATAAAAATAAACAGTATAGAAAATCAGGCAGATGATGTTTTTGATATGAGTATTGAGCGTTTGTTTCAACAAGAAAACGATTTTAAAGAGGTAATCAAAAAAAGAGAAATTTATCAAGCACTAGAAACAGCAACAGATAAATGCGAAGACTCTGCCAATGTGATTGAATCAATTATTATTAAATACGCATAAAGCAATTAGTATTTCATCACATTATTACTTAAAAACAAATGTTTACATTACTAATCATTATTATAATCCTTGCTTTTATTTTTGATTATATAAACGGTTTTCATGATGCAGCAAATTCAATTGCTACGATAGTTTCAACAAAAGTATTAACTCCATTTCAAGCTGTAATTTGGGCTGCTTTTTTCAATATAGTTGCCGCATTTTTATTTGACTTAAAAGTTGCCGATGCTGTAAAAAGTATCGTTAATGAAAAAGTAATAGATTTATGGGTGATTTTAGCAGGGCTCCTTGCTGCAATTTTTTGGAATTTATTTACTTGGTGGTATGGAATTCCATCGTCATCATCTCATACCCTAATGGGGGGCTTTGCAGGTGCAGCAGTTACTAAAGCTGGATTAGCAGGTTTAGGCAGTATAGCCAAAATTTACACAACATTTTTGTTTATTTTCTGTGCTCCTTTCATTGGTATGATAGCAGCTTTTATTATCACCATATTAATAGTTCACTTGTATAAGAAAAGTAATCCATACAAGGCTGAAAAATCATTTAAAAGACTTCAGCTTGTATCTTCTGCAGCCTTTAGTATTGGCCATGGTGCAAATGACGCACAAAAGGTAATGGGTATTATTGCTTCTGCAATATTGATTTATGTAGGAGCTACTTACAGTTCACCAGAACTTGTTCCTCATTGGTTACATATTGATATGAAGTCGGAATTAGTAAATGGCAAACTAGTTAGTAAAATTAAGGACGTTCCTTTGTGGGTTAAAGTTGGTTGTTATGCTGCTATAGGAATAGGAACAATGAGTGGCGGTTGGAAAATTGTGAAAACTATGGGAACAAAAATTACAAAAGTTACCCCTTTGGAGGGAGTTGCAGCAGAAACTGCTGGAGCCCTAACATTATTTTTAACTCACGAACTTGGTATTCCTGTTTCAACCACACATACAATTACTGGTAGTATTATTGGTGTTGGTGCTACTAAAAGATTGAGTGCAGTACGTTGGGGTGTTACAATTAACCTTTTGTGGGCTTGGATTATTACAATACCAATATCTGCATTAATGGCAGCAATTTTCTACTACATTATAAAATTGTTCTTATAGCATATACATTGAATTGATATTGTACAATATTTTTTCAATTCAATCGTTTTGAGTTTACCCTATCTAAATATCCATTGGAAAGCTATAAACCCGTTTCCGATGATTCACAAAACAAATTTTTTTCGCCACAGTAAAATGTGGCGTGTAAGCTATTTAACTACCGTCTTCATATGGTTGTGTTCGTATTACTCCAATGCACAAGTTGTTAGTCCTCAGTTTTTACTTAGTTCTCAGGTTCAATGTTTTCAAGGAAATAATTTCGAAGTTGTTAATATTACCCAAGGTGATAATATCACATATAGATGGGATTTTGGAGATGGAACTTTTGATACATCGCGAAGATTTGTAAAAAAATATTCGCAAATAGGTCATTTTGATATTACACTTATAGCAACAAGAAATAATGTTAGTTATTACTTTTCTAAAACAGTAATTGTAGCACCAGAACCTGTTATATCAAGTATTCAATTACAAGGCACATTAAATGGAAGTTCATATACGTTTATTAGTAGTTCTACGATAGCCTTTGGAACAATGGCATATTTTTGGGATTTTGGCGACTCTGTATCTTCAACACTTATCAATCCTGTTCATACCTATGATAACCCAGGTAATTATAATGTATCGCTAGAGGTACAAAGTAATTATGGGTGTAAATCTACCAATAATCACATAGCAAATGTTTTGCTTTACGATACAGCTTCAATTAGAGCAAAATTTACTATCAATAAAGCAAATCAGTGTTTAACTGGCAATAGTTTTATTTTTTCTAATAATTCAAATTTGTCTCAAGTGTCAAACTTTTTTTGGGACTTTGGAGATGGAACATCATCAAATGATGTTAGCCCAACAAAAGTTTATAGTAGCAATGGTAAGTATACAGTTCGTTTAACTATTGTGAATGCAGGTGTAATAAGTATATGCGAAAAAATAGTTACTGTAGCTGCTGATTTTATCGTTGATTTTGATACAGTATCTGTTCACAATAATGCTAATTATACCTTCATTAACAAAGTTGTTCCTTTAGCAACTACATTAAATTATTTTTGGGATTTTGGCGATGGTTGTAGTTCTCAAGTAGTTAATCCTACACATCTTTATTCTGCAGGTAGCTATAATGTTCATTTAAAAGTTAAAGATACTTTGGGTTGTGAGGTTAGTGTTGTTAAAACAATTACCATCAATCCTGTAAATCAATACAGTTTATCATCGCTTTTTACAATTAATTCAGACAGTCAATGTTTAAAAAACAACCTATTTGTATTTAATAATCTGTCAACTAAACAATGTAATGTATCATATTATTGGAGTTTCGGTGATGGTACTTTTTCCAGTGTTGAGTCTCCAACCAAGCAATATAGCAAAGCTGGTATATACAATGTAATTCTTAAAGTTATTTCTGGTAATAATTTTAGTATATATACAAAGCGTTTGGTAATTAATAATACTGCAATATGGACAGGAGCATTTAGCAATAACTGGTTAGACTCTGCAAACTGGCTTTGCAGTTTTCCATCAGATTCGTTTGATTTAGTTATTATGAAATCCCCTCAAAATCCACTTCAGTTGAGAAATGTAACTTTTCGAATTAATAATTTAACAATTGAAAATGGGGCTTCTTGCACTTTTGATAATTCTTCAATCAATGTTTATGGTCTATTGAGTAATAATGGGGTACTAAATGCAATAACTTCTTCATTAGAATTTTCTGGAAATAAATCGCAAATATTGAATGGAAATATGAAAGTAGGCAAACTAACTATTAATAATTTTTCAGGAGTATCAATAGGTAGTTCTATTTTAGATTCAGTTAGTGTTTACAACGTTTTAACCTTAAAAAATGGAATATTTAATACTAATGAAAAGCTAGTTTTAAAAAGTACTTCCACTAGAACAGCAAGATTAGATAAAGTGGGTGTTCAGGGTAATACAGGTTCATTAATTGGGAATGTAATCATTGAAAGATTCTTTTTTAATAAGAGAGGATGGCGTTTTTATACAACTCCAATTACAGCAGGTAGTAACAACGCTAACTTTTCAATTAATCAAACGTGGCAGAAATATACCAATATTACAGGTCCAAGTGGTGTCGGATTAGATTATATTACACCTTTCCATAGTTTAAAAGGATGGAATAACAATACTCAGACCTGGGAGTTAGTGAGTAATACCTACACAAGCTATATAGCCAATACTAATAATAACTTCTCGAATATACCTTACTGTATTTTTTTCAGAGGTGATAAATCAGTTACAGATTTATACAGTAGCAAAGAAGCTACGTTTAAAATTTTAGGGAAATTGCAAAGTGGTAATCAAGTAATGAATTTCTCTGGTAATAAAAAAGGTAATTTTTTGCTTATTGCTAATCCCTACGCCTCACCTGTAGACATTGGTTTAATACAATCTCAAGGTATATCTGGTAATTTTTATTTTTACGATCCTACACTTAATGAATCTGGTGCCTACGTTACAGTAAGTAATAAAGGTAATGGAAATTGGGTAGTAACTCCTACTAACGCTGCACAAAAAGATAGGATTTTGCAAAGCTGTAATGCTTTATTTGTGGAAGTTTCACAGCCAAGTGGTTTTGTAATGTTTACAGAAAATTCAAAAGTTGATGAAACAACTAATAACGTGTTTGGCGTAAACTCAAAAAAGCTTGACAAACTATATGTTAATCTTTACAGAGTGAATGCAGATAGTTCTAAAACTTTATTAGACGGGGCTGTAACAATTTTTGGAGATAGCTATACAAAATCAGTTGATGAGAATGATTCAAAAAAGATGATGAATGTAAAGGAGAATATTGGCTTTGTTTGTGATAATGAAATTCTGGCTATAGAAGCAAGACCATATGTAAGTGGCCAGGACTCTATTAATATTTTTACTTCTGGCTTGGCTGATAGTATAAATTATGCAATAGAATTTAAACTTTTGGCCGATGATAGTACTATACAAAATGTAACTTTATTTGATAGCATAGTAGGAAGTAGAAATACTGCTACCAATGGAACAACTACTTGGTACCATTTCAAATCATTGAACAACATAGCAGGTAAAAAATTTAGTTTGTATGTCACAAGTGCCCAATCACAGTTTAAATTAACCAATCTTGGAGGTTCTCAAATTGATAAGAATGTAAAAATTTTTTGGAAATCTGAAAACGAACAATTTATTAAAGAATATCAATTACAACGCTTATCAGAAAATCAAGACTTTACAACTATTTCTGTAGTTAAACCAACAAATACCTCTAACAATTATCATTTTATTGATGAAGATGATAAAAAGCAAGGACAAATTGTATATAGAATTGTAGCAGTTTTTAAAAATGACGTAAAGATTATAAGCCAAAATATAGCAGTAGATTACAAAAAAATAGTTGTTAATGAAATGAGCGTATATCCAAACCCTGCTTCAAAATCATTTACAATTAACTTTTATACTGAAAATAAACAAACCGTAAGTATAAAAATTGTTGAAATTGCTACAGGTAAAACAATTAAAAAACTATTTGTAAATACACAACAAGGTAATAACAAAGTACCAATTGAAATAGAGAATAAGTTAAATATTGTGGGCGGTTTATATGCTATTCATATTGATTCAGATGAAATAATTTATAAGCCTTTTACAATAGTTTTAGCAAAAGCTAAAGATTAATTTTATTTGATAGGTTGCAACTAATTATTTTTTACACCTATTTTTTTGTGTAATGTTGTTTCCAAATCTCAAGTATTTAAAACAAGGTTTTTATATTTCAGTCTTTGCCTATACTTTCGCATAGATTTAATCGTTTTAATTAAAACAAAAAATACAAAATGGCATACGATTTAATAGTTATTGGTAGTGGTCCAGGTGGTTATCCTGCTGCAATTCGTGCTTCTCAATTGGGTTTTAAAGTAGCAATTATAGAAAAAGAAAGCTTGGGTGGCATTTGCTTAAACTGGGGTTGTATTCCTACAAAAGCATTATTAAAATCTGCACAAGTTTATGAATATATGAAACATAGTGCTGATTATGGTATTAATGCTACTGGTGTTCAAGCCGATTTTGGTGCAGTTATAAAACGTAGTCGTGGTGTTGCAGAAAAAATGAGCAAAGGTGTTCAGTTTTTGATGCGTAAAAATAAGATTGATGTAATAATGGGTTATGGCAAAATTGCTGGTAAAGGCAAGGTTGAAGTAACTGCTGCTGATGGAAGTAAGCAAATTGTAGAAAGCAAATACATTGTAATTGCAACTGGTGGTCGTAGTCGTGAATTGCCAAATCTTAAACAAGATGGCAAAAAAGTAATTGGTTACAGAGAAGCAATGGTGTTACCAACCCAACCAAAAAGTATGATAATTGTAGGTAGTGGTGCAATAGGGGTGGAGTTTGCTTATGTTTATAATAGTATGGGAACTAAAGTTACTATTGTAGAATTTATGCCACGCATTGTACCTGTTGAGGATGAAGATATTTCTAAAGAATTAGAAAAACAATACAAGAAACAAGGTGTTGAAATAATGACTAACTCATCTGTTGAAAGCCTTGATACAACTGGAGTTGGGGTAAAAGCATTAGTTAAAAAACAAGATGGTTCAACAGTTGTTTTAGAAGCTGATGTAGTTTTAAGTGCAGTAGGAGTAGTTAGTAATATAGAAAATCTAGGATTAGAACAAAATGGTATTACTACTGATAAAGGAAAAGTTATTGTTGATAAATATCAACAAACAAGTGTACCTACAATTTATGCAATAGGAGATTGTAGCCCTGGACAAGCATTGGCACATGTAGCAGCAAAAGAAGGTATTAATGCTGCTGAACATATGGCATTTTTAGAAAAAAAATATCATCATCAACCAGAGCCTTTAGACTACAACAATATTCCAGGTTGCACTTATTGCACACCAGAAATTTCAAGTGTTGGATATACAGAAACTGCAGCAAAAGCAGCAGGATACGAAGTTAAAATTGGTAAATTTCCATTTGTTGCAAGTGGTAAAGCTAGTGCTGGTGGCAATACAGATGGATTTGTTAAAGTTATTTATGATGCAAAATATGGTGAACTTTTAGGTTGCCATATGATAGGAACAAATGTTACAGAAATGATTGCTGAGGCTGTAGTAGCTAGAAAATTAGAGACTACTGCTCACGAAATATTAAATGCAGTACATCCACATCCTACAATGAGTGAAGGATTTAAAGAAGCAACAGCAGCTGCTTATGGCGAGGCAATTGATATTTAATTGTAACGCATATATAAATTTGCTATATTAATCATCGCACCCTTTTAAAAAAAGGGTGCTTTGCTTTAAAGAAAAATCGACCTTAAAAATACGTTAAATAAATATGCTTTTTAACTCAATCGAGTTTGCCTTTTTCTTCCCAATTGTTACCGTGTTGTTTTTTTTATTACCACACAAGTTACGATGGTTGTTGCTTTTAGCAGCAAGTTGTGCATTTTATATGTATTTCAAGCCCGAATACATTTTAATATTAGGCTTCATCATCGTTATAGATTATTGGGTAGGTATTCAAATAGATAAACAAGATGATGAACGGCGAAAGAAAATACTATTAATATTTAGTTTACTAGCTAATCTAGGCGTGTTATTTGTTTTTAAGTATTTCAATTTTGTTGCAGAGAATTTGAATTATGTTTTAAATGAATTTCAAGTTAAAGGCAATATTCCAATTCTGCATATTATACTTCCCATTGGCCTTTCATTTCACACACTACAAGCTATGAGCTACACTATTGAAGTGAGTAGAGGAAAGTTCAAGGCTGAAAAACATTTTGGTATTTATGCTTTGTATGTAATGTTCTACCCACAACTAGTTGCAGGGCCAATTGAGCGTCCTCAAAATTTAATACCACAATTTTATCAAAAAAAGACATTTGAATACGAAAATGCAAGGCGTGGTATTATTTTAATTGCTTGGGGGTTGTTTAAAAAAATGGTTATTGCTGATAGGCTTGGTGCTTTTGTAAATCAGGTACATTCAATGCCAGATGGTTATTACACAGGGATTCCATTAATTATTTCTTATATAGCTTGTCCGTTTCAAATTTATTGTGATTTTTCTGGTTACACAGATATTGCAATAGGCAGTGCAAAATTTATGGGCTTCGATTTAATGACAAATTTTAAAACACCAATGCTTCAGCCTAATGTAAATAAATATTGGGCAGCTTGGCATATATCACTTACAAGTTGGTTTAGAGATTATGTTTATATGCCTTTTAGGAAAAAATTTTTCCCTAATGCTGGAATGTGGCTAAGCATATTAATTGTGCTTGTGTTAAGTGGAATTTGGCACGGTGCTAATTGGAATTTTATTGTTTGGGGAATTACAAATGCATTGTTGGTCATTGGTTTTAATCTGCTAAAAAGGAATAAATATTTTACTTTTATTACCTCTAGAATGAGTGATAGAGTTGGGAATATTTGTACTTGTTTTGCAGTTTTTTTTACAACAGTATTTTTTAGGGCATCAAGTGTGCCAAAAGCGATGCATATGATTCGAGATATGTTTAAAAACATATACTCACAAGTAGTCTTAATTATAAAAAATGAACACGGTGAAAGACTACATTATTTATATGTTAAGCAACCGTTTAATGATTTTGTATTGGCTATTTTGTTAGTTTCTGGTTTGATGATATTAGAGTCTAAATTTATGAACCAAAATATTGACTCTTGGATTACTAAAAAAAGCAAAATTTTTAGATGGAGTTTTTATTATTCATTGATAACAATTTTTTTGTTTTTCGCAATTTTTAAAAAATCAGATTTTATCTATTTTCAATTCTAATGAAAAAATTTATTATTAAAATTATTGTTTTATTAATGCCTTTTGCAATCTTCATTGCAACAATTAATTTTTTCATAGATCCAGCCCATATTTTTTCAAATGGTAATTACGAAAAAAGAGTTGCTGATATACTTATTAAAGGAAATAATATAAATAATCTTAGAAACTTTGACGAGAGGCTAGCAGTTAAAAATATTATCAGTAAATTGCCTTACAAACCTCAAGTTGTTGCAATAGGAACTAGCAGACTGCTTCAAATGTCTTCTGATTTTTTTCCTAATAGTAAATTTCTAAACTGTTCTATGTCTCATGCAAGTTTAAAAGACTTTATTGCTGTTATAGGATTGCTAGATTCATCTCAAAAACTGCCTTCTGAAATATTTTTAGAAACTAGTCCAACCATCATAAATTCTTCTAATTCTGACGAATGGGAATCTATTCGTGAATACTATCAATATGGGATAAGTAAAATGGGTATTAATAGTAACGATAAAGGTGAGAATATTCAATTTGATGTTTTTAAGAAAAAAATCACAGCACTCTTTTCCTTTGCTTATTTTCAAAGTTCTGTAGCAAGATTTTCAATAAGGCATCAAAATGCATTTAAAGATGTAGGTAAAACCATTCCCCAAAATTTTGGTCGATTATCTGATTTTTCAATTATTTATCCTAAATCTTATCATACACCTGATACCCTTAAAGCAATGGCTGATGCTAAAATTTTTGTATCAAAAACTGCAATTCCAAAAATTAGTAGCAAAGAATTGGGGGTATTAAAAAACGTGTTGGCATATTTAAAAGAAAAGAATGTGAAAGTAACTTTGGTAAATATTCCTTTTCAACCTGATTGTTTCAATCTGTTGAATCAAAAAAATAATTTGTTCGATGGATTAACAAATGCAATAAAAAGCTTTGCTGTTAGTAATAACGTAGCTTTGGTTGGAACTTTTGACCCCAATAATGCAGGGTTGAAGAGATCCCAATTTTGGGATCAAATTCATTGCGATAAAGAAGGATTGAGAAAAGTAGTGAACATTATTCTGTATAATCCGTATCTAAAAAATTAAAAACGAATTGTATTATTTCATTTAAAACAAAACTTTCCCAACCTCTTTTTTTTCTGTTTACAGCTTTTTTATTCTTTTTAATCGAAAATTGATAAATTTTCAAATATTATTTTGATTATTTCAATATAAACTCACTATTTTTGCAACCCGAAAAAAAATATGTCAAAACAGAACCTAATTAAGCAAGATGGAGTTATTCTAGAAGCGTTAAGTAATGCAATGTTTAAGGTTCGTTTAGAGAATGGACACGAAATTTTAGCAACTATCAGCGGTAAGATGAGAATGCACTACATTAGAATATTGCCTGGTGACAAAGTTGGTGTTGAAATGAGTCCTTACGATTTAACTAGAGGAAGAATAAATTTTAGATATAAATAATAATGTTAGTAAAAACTAACAAAAAACATTTTTATGAAAGTTAGAGCATCAATAAAAAAACGCAGTGCAGACTGTAAAATTGTTCGTCGCAAAGGCGTTCTTTTTGTTATTAACAAAAAAAATCCTCGCTTTAAGCAACGTCAAGGGTAATCAACAATTTATAATTTATAATTAATAATTAAATATGGCTCGTATAGCTGGTATAGATTTACCAAAAAACAAAAGAGGAGAAATTGGATTAACTTATATCTATGGTATTGGTCGTTCAACAGCTCAGTATATTCTTGACAAAGCTGGAATTAGCTACGATAAGAAAGTGAATCAGTGGAATGATAAAGAACAAGGTGATATTCGTACTATTATCAACGAACAGTTTAAAGTTGAGGGTGCTTTAAGAAGCGAAACTCAAATGAATATTAAACGTTTGTTAGATATTGCTTGTTATCGTGGTCTTCGTCACAGAAAAGGTCTTCCTGTTCGTGGACAAAGAACTAAAACGAATAGTCGTACTCGTAAGGGTAAACGTAAAACAGTTGCTGGTAAGAAAAAGGCAGCAAAAAAATAGTGAATTACCTATCAAAAATCGAATTAACCAATTCGATTTTTGTTGTTTTTATAAACTTGCTGGATAGATTAATTTTTTTAATCAGGAGGCAAATATTTTAGAAGATTACCTAAAAAAGTTAAAATGGCAAAACCAAACAAGGCACAAAACAGTGCCAAAGCTGCTGCAAAAAAAAGAATTGTAAAAGTTGAAGCAGCTGGAGAAGTTCGCATTAGTGCAACTTTTAACAACATTATTATTGCATTTACTAACAAGCAAGGACAAGTGATTTCTTGGAGTAGTGCTGGTAAAATGGGCTTTAGAGGCAGCAAAAAAAATACACCTTATGCAGCTCAAATGGCCGCTGCTGATGCTGCAAAAGTAGCATTAGATGCTGGTTTAAAGAAAGTAGACGTATTTGTAAAAGGACCAGGTTCAGGACGTGAAGGTGCTATTCGTAGTATTTCACAATCTGGTATTGATGTAATATCAATTAAAGATGTAACTCCAATGCCACATAATGGTTGTCGTCCTCCAAAAGCAAGAAGAGTATAATAATACTAGTTTATAAATATTAATTAAAAGTTGCTCGATTTATTTTTTACGATTTTTAACTGATCGAAGCAACGAGTAATAAAAAAATCGAATGAAAAAATAATATGGCACGTTACACAGGTCCTAAGACCAGAATTTGTCGCATTTACGGAGAGCCAATTTTAGGCAATGGTAAATGGTTGACTAAAAACAGTAATCCTCCAGGACAACATGGCGGAACAAAAAAGCGTAAACAATTGGGTGAGTATGCACTTCAATTACGTGAAAAACAAAAAGCTAAATACACTTATGGTTTATTAGAACGTCAGTTCCGTAAAACATTTGCTGAAGCTTCTAAAATGAAAGGTGTTAAAGGTGAAAACCTTATTAAACTTCTTGAAGCTAGATTAGATAATACAGTTTACAGAATGGGTTTAGTATCTAGTCGCCCAGAAGCTAGACAACTAGTAAGTCACAAGCATATTACTGTAAATGGAGAGGTTCTAAATGTTCCGTCTTATTCATGTAAGGCTGGTGATATTATTGGATACTCGCCTAAAAGCAACGAAAACACTGCTGTACTTTCAAAAGTACGTGGAAAAAATCCTAAAATTAATTGGGTAGATTGGAATGAAACTGCTAAAACTGGCACATTCATTACTTATCCTGAAAGAGAGAGTGTTCCTGAGAATATCAAAGAACAATTAATCGTAGAGTTATACTCTAAATAGTAATTAACACTAATAGGTCAATTTATGTTGACCTTTTTTACGTTAATTTTCAGTCGTTAATACTAATTTTAAATCGTTCTAAATAATATTGGAACACAAAATATAGGAAATATAAAATGGCCATTTTAAACTTCCAAAAGCCGGATAAAATAGTTCTACAAAAAGCAACTGACTTTGAAGGATTATTCGAATTCCGTCCGTTAGAGCCGGGTTATGGTTTAACTGTAGGTAATGCACTTCGTCGTGTATTACTTAGTAGTCTTGAAGGATATGCTATTGTTGGTATTAAAATCGAAGGAGTTGATCACGAATTCGCAACAATGAAAGGTATTACTGAGGACGTTACTGAATTAATTTTGAATTTAAAACAAGTAAGATTCAAAAAGCACGTTGAGCATGATTTACACTCTGAGAAAGTAGTGTTATCAATCAAAGGTAACAGCGAATTTACAGCTGCTATGATTGGTGAACAATCTCAAAGTTTCACTGTTATGAATCCTGAGTTAGTACTTTGTACAATGGATTCTTCTGTTAAGTTGGATATCGAAATGACTATTGCTAAAGGTCGTGGTTATGTGCCAAGTGAAGATAACAAACCAAAAGATGCACCATTTGGTTATATTCCAATTGATTCTATACACACACCAATGAAAAACGTAAAGTTTTCTATTGAGAACTACCGTGTTGAACAAAGAACTGACTTTGAAAAACTTGTTTTAGAAGTTGCAACTGATGGAACAATACACCCTGAAGATGCTGTAAAACAAGCATCTCGTATTTTGATTCAACATTTAATGATAATCACAGATGAAAACATCACTTTTGATACAAAAGAAGATAAGAAAGAGGATGTAGTTGATGAACAAATTTTACAATTGCGTAAAGTTCTTAAAACTCCATTAGAAGATTTGGATTTATCTGTTCGTGCTTTCAACTGCTTGAAAGCTGCAAAAATTAATAGCTTGAGCGAATTAGTTCAATACGAACAAGAAGATTTAATGAAATTTAGAAACTTTGGACAAAAGTCGTTAAGTGAGATTGAACAAGTTTTACACGAAAGAGGTTTAAGTTTTGGAATGGATTTAGTAAAAATGGGATTAGATAATATTGATAATTAAATTTTAAAGAAGGTTTAGAAATAAAAGTATTTCTAAACCTTCATTTTATAACATAGTCTGCAATTCCTGACACGGTGCAGATTTAAAAACTGAAAAGTCATGCGTCACGGAGACAAAATCAACAACTTAGGTAGAAAGAAAGCTCATAGAGAAGCTTTACTTAGTAATTTAGCAATTGCACTTGTTACACACAAGCGTATTGTAACTACACTTGCAAAAGCCAAAGCTTTGCGTACTTATGTAGAACCTTTACTTACCAAAACAAAAAAAGGGGATAGTAAAGAGTCTATCAGTCATCAACACAGACAAGTATTTGCACACTTTCAAGATAAAGAAGCAGTTAAAGAATTGTTTACAGTAATTGCACCTAAAATTGCTACACGTCCTGGTGGTTACACTCGTATCATTAAGCTTGGTATTCGTCCGGGTGATAATGCAGAAAAAGCAATGATTGAATTAGTTGATTTCAATGAAGTTTACGGCAAACACATAGTTGCTGTAGCTGAAACTGAAACTGTTGAACCAGTTAAGAAAACAAGAAGAGCTGGTGGTGCTAAGAAAAAAGCAACAACAGAGGCAGCTGACGAAGCAACTACTACTGAAGAGGCTACACCAAGTGCAGAATAGTAATAGTTTAATTTATATGCG
>JBMLRA010000042.1:7669-22987 GCA_049241265.1 Chitinophagaceae bacterium | reverse complement strand
TTTAAACCATATTATGCAGTCATTTTCACTTCAATAAAAATTGAAGCTGAAAATAATTATGATGATATTGCAAAACGGATGGTTGAATTAGCTGCTACGCAGCAAGGCTTTATGGGCATTGAATCTGCAAGAAATGAAATAGGCATTACTGTAAGTTATTGGGAAAGTTTAGAAGCCATAAAAAACTGGAAGAATAATGCTGAGCATCTGATAGCACAAGAACTTGGTAAAGACATTTTTTATACATCCTACAAAACAAGAATTTGCAAAGTAGAAAGAGAATACAATTTTGAAAAATGATAATATCATCTCCCCCATCAACACACAAAATATGGCAATTACTTGAAACAGTCAGCGACCCCGAAATTCCTGTGCTTTCTATTGTAGATTTAGGAATTGTGAGAGATGTCAAAGTTGTTGATGAACATATAGAAGTCGTAATTACGCCAACATACACAGGCTGCCCAGCAATGGATATGATTGCTATGAATATTCGATTGGCATTGATAGAGAATGGATTTCAAAAAATAAAAATCACATCTGTTTTATCACCAGCTTGGACAACAGATTGGATTACTGAAAAAGGAAAACTGGAATTAAAAAAATATGGCATTGCACCACCAAAAGGCAATGCAAATTCTATCACAAAGGATGGAATAGAATGTCCACAATGTAACTCTACAAATACATCCATCATTAGTGAATTTGGCAGCACAGCTTGTAAAGCCTTATTCAAATGCAATGATTGTAAAGAACCTTTTGATTATTTTAAATGCTACTAAAGTTAACTTTGCGTTTCAAAATAATTCAAGTTGCCTTTTCTAAAATTTCAAGCAGATAATATTTTCACAGGCACAGAAATGCTTGACAGTAACAAAGTTTTAGTTACAAATGAAGCTGGTATTATTGAAGATATTATTGATGAAAAAGATGCAGGAATAGATATTCAAAAACATCAAGGAACCATTTCTCCAGGCTTTATTAATTGCCACTGCCATTTAGAATTAAGTCATTTAATAGGTCTTATTCCTGAACATACAGGAATGGTTGATTTCATCCTCAACATTCTGCAAAAAAGAGCTTCGCCTGAAGAACTTATTCAAGATGCTATTGAACAAGCTGAGGATGAAATGATTAAAAATGGCATTGTTGCGGTAGGAGATATCTGTAACACAACAAACACTATCCATCAAAAAAAGAAAGGGAATTTATACTATCACAATTTTATTGAAACATCTGGTTTTATACCTGAATTTGCACAGCATAGATTTGATACAGGATTAGAAGTTTATAAAGAATTTTCAAATCATTTTCCTAACAATTCAACACTTGTTCCTCACGCTCCCTATTCAGTTTCATCTGAACTATTCGAGTTAATTAGCAATGCTTCTCAAAATAAAATTTCAACCATTCATAATCAGGAAAGCGAAGAGGAAAATGAGTTTTTTGAAAAAGGAACAGGAGATTTTCAAAGACTTTATAAAACGCTGGGAATTGATATTTCACATTTTAAACATACTCAAAAATCAAGTTTAATGAGTGTTTTAAGTCAACTAACAAAAACATCTACAAACATTTTAGTTCATAACACGTTTACTTCAAAAAATGATATCGAAATACTAAATTCTATTTCAGCAAAAACACAATTTTATTTTTGCCTTTGCGTTTTAGCTAATAGATACATTACCAATTGTTTTCCAAATGAGGTTTTATTTGAGCAAAATTTGGATAATATAGTTTTAGGTACAGATAGTTTAGCAAGCAATCTTACACTGAATTTATTGGCTGAAATAAAAGAACTAAGATACAATTATCCATTTTTATCTGCTTCAAATTTGCTTCAGTTTGCAACACTAAATGGTGCCATAGCCTTAGGCATTGAAAATAAATATGGTAGTTTAAAAAAGGGCAAGCAGCCTGGCATTATTTTAATTGATACGAGTTTTAAATCTCTAAAAGCTAGAATACTGGTTTAATATAAATTTATGAAAAAAATAGCCTCATTATTTTTCTTACTTACAGTTGTAATATTTATGACTATAACTTTTACAACACTACAATATCAAATTAACGCCAACGAAACTGATAAATTTGGATATCCTTTCGTGTTTTTTTCCTCTGCCAACAATGCTGAAGTAGTTAATATAGTTAACTTCTCAGGAATAGCTTTAGTTACTGATTTAGGTATCAGTGCCTTAGGGGCACTTTTTCTTATCTATGTAATTTTGTTAATAAAGCCAGTTAAAAAAAATAAAATAGCACTAACCTAATTGAACGTAAAAGCCAGAGAATTTACAAATCGTTTTTATTTAAGTACCATTATTTAGGCCCATCATTCTCCATCTCTTCTCTTGGCGGCCTACCTTCTTCCATTGGTGGAGGACGATGTCTTGACCCTTTTCTAGCCTGCATTTTTAATGCTTTTACAATTATTTCATCAAATTTTTTTTTGTGCTGTGCATTACAAATTGCTCTTACTTCTTTAAAATGAGCAAATGTTATTTCATCTATTTTTTTATTTATTGATGCCACAGCATAAAGATGCTTTTGAACAGTAATATCAGCAACAGCAGTACTTTTTAATAGCCCAAAAAGCGAATCTTTTGTTGCCTTAAGCTGTAATTTATAAACATCAATTGTTTCTTTATGTTTTTTCTTAGTAATTGATATTGATTTTTTTGAAAAGAATCCATATTCAATTCTTTTACCAAAAATTCAAATGCACTACCCATTTGCTGTGGTGGTGGCAAATAGCTTATCTTTTTAAAATAACAAAAAAACAACAGCCCCTGTATTGATAATGAGCAATAAAATAACCAAAGTGCTAATTAATTTGTTTTTACTAGTAGTATTCATAAAATTAATATGGGTATTATTAATTAATTGGTAGTCGTTGTTAAACGCATCAATTGTATTTGATTGATGGTTTTCAATTTTTGAAATATTTTTTTCAACTGGTTTACTACTTAGTAAATAAATATTAACACATAAAAGAAGCAACAAGACAGCCATAATGTATGCTGGTTTTTTAAAAATAAATATTAAAGGGTGGCTAGCTACAAGTTCTATTTTCATTCTGGCATTTAGCCTTGTTTCAAAAAAGCATGTAACCTCAGCCTGCTTTATTGAATTTAAACTATCTATTATCGAGTCAATTTTATTTGTATTCATTTTTATCAATTTTTAATACTTCGCAGTAATATCTTTCTTAAATTTTCTTTTGCCCTATGCATCAATCACTCAATTGCTTTTTCACTCACATTTAAAATATTGGCAACATCGCTATAACTCAACCCTTCTGTTTTTATTAAAACAAAAGCAGCTTTTTGATTTTCGGGTAGTTGTTTTATTCCTTTAAATAGTATTGCAGCTTCTTCTTTTTTATCTAAACTTACTCCAGGATGATTAAAATCTGGAATCATATTTTCAATTTCGGTACCTAGTCCAAAAATATTTTTAAGTTGATTAAATCTCTTTTTTGCTTTTTTACTTCTTTCAAAATCTAGTGATTTGGTGATGGCAATTCTATAAATCCAAGTTGATAATTTAGACTCTTCTCTAAAACTATCAATGCTTTGATACACTTGAATAAAAACTTCTTGAGCAACATCCACTGCTTCTTCAAATTACTGCACTATGCTCAATACAGTATTAAAAACCATATTTTTATAGGTTTGTACAAGCACATTAAAAGCCTGTTCATTTTTGCATTTTAAATCTCGAATCAGCTTTAATTCGTCCAAAACATTTATTTGTTTTATTGTTAGACTATAAAGTCTTTAAAAACCTTTGTTTAGCAAAATAATAACAAATCGTTCCAACCTTTTCCGCAATCTTTACTCCTATTATTTTTAAACCAATTGGCTGTAGAACAAAATATACAAATTACAATAAATAAAGCAAAACAGGGCAATGAAGACGCTTTAAAATGGCTATACAATAGCTATAATAAGGCTATGTATAATATTTGTTTGAGAATGTTAAATAATAAAGATGATGCTGCTGATTTGTTGCAGGATTGTTTTATAATAGCTTTTAAAAACTTACACCAACTAAAAGATGAAAAGCAGTTTGGTGGGTGGCTAAAAAGAATTGTAATTAATGAATGCATTAGGCATTGTAAAAAAAGATTAAACTACAACGAGTGGAACGAAGGTTATAATGAAATAATTTTAGAAGATGAGAAACATTGGTGGCAAGATATTAGCATTCAAAGATTGAATTATTGCATACATAATTTACCAGATGGGTGCAAGCAAATTTTTAGTTTATATGCTATTGAAGATTTAAGTCATAAAGAAATAGCATCATTACTAAACATTAGCGAAAGCACCAGCAAAAGCCAATATCATAGGGCAAAGAAATTATTGCGTGAACACATTTTAAATTTGAAATAAACTATGGATGAGTTAAAAAAATATTTACAAAACAATCTAGAATTGCTTGAGGATGATTTGCCTAGCAGTATGGCTTGGGGCAATGTAAAGCATAGAGTAAATTTTATTGAAAAGAAGTCTAATAAACTTTACTCAATTTCTAAATACTTTGTTGCTGCTTGTATATTTTTATTAGCAGGTATTAGTGTTATGCACTTAATTCAAAATACAAATCAAACAACAAATAACAATGCAGTTCAAGCACACGATACTTCCAAAAAAACAGCAGACACGCAATTTGCTGTTGAGCAGTTTGCTGATACCCCAATTTCTATTGTGCAAAAGACTGCCACTAGTATTGCCAGTGCTATTTTTGCTGATACACAAGTTATTACCAACATTGTTTCAAATATTGTAAAACCCAATATTAGCAACAATTGTGGTCAAATAAAAAATATAGATAGCCAGTTTAGTTATGTAATCAATCTTCAAAAAAAAGTTGTTAATACTACCCCTATTTACACAGAAAGTCCTTCATTTTTTAATGACTTTATATTAAGCTTTAAACAAATGGAAAACGACGAATTGGTTGTAAAAAAAGATATAGAAAAGGTTGGAATTACATCTGATTTATTGGAACAGCTAATTAACGTAAATCAGCAAAAACTAAATCTGCTAAAGTTGCTTCAAACAGAAATAAATAAAACTAATTTTAGGTATAAACAGAATAGAAATTTGATTGATACAACTAAAATATTTTACATAGAAATTTAAAAAATAATATGAGCCATCAAAATTTAATAACATCCTTGGTTGCAGCAAGTTTTGTAGCAACCTCATTTGCACAAACAAAAGGTACCACAAAAGATGATAGTCATCACAAAGAAATAACAGAACAAATGCGATTGGAGAGGGTAGAAATGCAAGAAAGTACCAGAAATGCTATGATGCAGCTAAAGGAGAGAGAAATAACAGTAGACATACCAATAACATTGGCTACCAATATTTACATAGATAATAACAACAGAAATATTGAGATAAAAACTTGGGATCTTCAGAAGATAAAAATATCTGCATTTACGCCAAATCAACAAGAAAGTCCAGTTTACAAAAGCAATTTAATTTGGTTAGAACAAATGAATATTACTACAAAATCATTTGGTGAAAAGTTTACAATTAGTACAGCAGCATATAATAATTATAGTAATTCAAATGAAGGATTTGAAACCAATATTATAAAAAAAACGATAACGATTTACGTACCCAAGGATAATAAATTAAATATTGAAAGTAAATATGGTGATGTAGCTGTAAAAAATTTCATTCGCAAAATTGATGCTGATATAACAAATGGAAATTTAGATTTAGAAAAAACAAATACATTAAATCTTCGCTCTAAATATTCTAATATTAATATTAATGAAGTTGACAAAGGAGAAATAGATTTTATTAATGGTAACCTCTTTATTCAAAATATTAATGAGGTCGAACTAGATAGCAAATATTCTACTGTTGAAATAAATGCCTCAAAAAAAATGGTAATAAAAAGTATCAACGATAATTATGAATTAGAAAATATTGCTGTTTTGGAAGGATTTAAAAACTATGGCACACTACGCATTACAAACTTGCAAGAGTCGATAGAACTAAATGGTACCAATGCCGATATAAAATTGAAAAATATTAGTGCATCAGTAAAAGCAATTTCAATAGATAATAAATATGCAGATTTAAGATTACCACTAAAAAAAATAAAGAACTTTAGCTTGATTTATGATGGAAGTTATAGCACAATTTATAAAAATTTTGAAACTGAAAATAGAGTCAATGGGCAAAGTGGTGAAAATGAATCAAAAATAACAACTGGAGATGCTCAAAATTCATCATTTAAAGCAATATTAGGAAATGGAAAAGATGCAACTGTAAAAATTAGATGTCAAAATTGCACTGTAGATTTCAAATAGTAAATTTAATAAAAAAGCCTCGCATTGCGAGGCTTTTTTATTAAAAGAAAATATTCTAATTACTTCATTACAACTTTATAACCAGAAGTAGATGGTAATCCAGTAGCAGCGTTTACTAAATCTATATAAAGAGTCATCGATCTATCGCAAGATGAGAAGGTACTGGCAACTGTAGTCGAAGTTCTTACACTTGTTGCAGCTGCTCCATTGTATCCTTTACCTGTGGCTTGTAAAGGTATTGTAACTTTAAAATTAGCAGGGTCAGACCAATCAATTGTACAATTAATATCATTCCATCCATCATCGTAGATATTTTGTATAACTGCACTTGCTGAAGTGGTTCCTGTAGATGTTACATTAGCCAATGTTGTAAGGTATGGGCCATAAGAGAAGGCACCAGCACTTGTATATTCGTTTGTATCAGCAAAATCACCAGCTAGGTCAGTTAGTATTACATCACAATATCTTTGCATCACTAACACAACTGAGTCTTTACCTTTAAAAGCACCAATAGCACCACTAGTGATTTTAATTTTTAAAGAATCAACACGACCCGCAGCATAGAAAGAATATACACCTGCAACATCTAAGGTTCCTGTAGCTTGGCCAGCTTTGATTGTTACGCTAGCTGGTGCGTTGAAATGAGTACCGTTTGTAGCACCTGTTGTAGATGTATAGGCTAATTGAATAGTTCTATCAACAGAAGATACACTTGTAATACCAACGGGAACTTTAAATGCAGCACCTGATGATCCAACATAGTAGTTTTTAGGTGTAAAGCTCGTAAACAAAAATTCAGCAACTTCTGGTGGTGTAACAACTGGTGTTTTATCAACAACTAAGTTATTTTTCTTACAAGAAGCTAGTCCTACGATTATTGCAACAGCAAATAGACTTAGTTTCATTATTTTTTTCATACTAATAGTTTAATTTAAAGAATTTATGGGTTTTGATCTGCAGAAGTGAAAATTGGATTTGAGTCAAATTCCTTTTGAGGAATTTTAAACGCTAATCTAAAATCATTATTTGCAAATGTTGTAATGCTAGGGTTGAAATTAGGAGTGCCGTGATTTCCAGCACCTGTTGGTCTATTTAAACCTGTTTTCCATCTCTTCATATCAAAAAATGAAAAGCCTTCTCCCCATAATTCTATTCTTCTTTGCGTCATTATCTCGTTAATTAATGAAGTACCTGAAAAAGAAGCTGCTGAATAAACAGGATTTCTTGCTTTAACTAAAGTTTCAAGAACATTTCTAGCTGCAGCATCACTTCCTTGTCTAGCTAAAGCTTCAGCCTCAGCTAAGTACATTTCAGATGCTCGCATATATAAATAGTCTGCTGCCCAACTTGAAGATACAGCTAAACGAAATTTAGTTTGACAATAATCAGGTATTGCAGTTGTTCCAGTTCCAGGCTTTCTGAACAAATCTTTTCTAACATCACTTGCTGGAATTTGGTCATATAAATCTTTAGTGATTTTCTTTTGTCCACCTAAACCTGCATAACTAACACCACCGTTTGAAGTAGCATCTAAGTGTGAAAAGAAAGAAGCAAAAATGGTTGCTTGGTCAGTAATAACTTCAGCACCCCACATCCACTCAGGATTTGAAATTGAGTTGAATCCTTTTTTGTAATCTGTAGTACCCATTGGTGTGTAACCACTTCTAGCTTTGTTAGCATAAGTAGCTGCTGTAGCCCAATCTTCCATTACTAAAGCAACTCTAGCTCTAATTGCTTGAGCAACACGAACATCTATATGAGATTTGTGTTCTAAAGGTTTACCATTTAATAATGTCTCAGCAGCAGTTAAATCTGAAATCATTTGATCATAAATAGCTTGAACTGTGCTACGGTTTTTACCCTCAATAGCAGGTACTAAATATAAAGGAACTCCTTTTGCCGTTTCATTTCCTTTGTACGTTTGTTGAAAGTAGTTGATTAAATTGTAGTAAGCAAAAGCCCTCATTGCTAGAGCTTGACCTTTAATACTTTCTCTATCAGAAGCAGGGCCTGTTGCTTTATCAATATTTACAATAATGTTATTTGCATTATTGATTAAAGTGAAATAATATTTCCATAATGCAAAAGGTCTTGCACCATCATTAATATTTTGAGAACTTACATATTGATAGTCTCTGTTAAACCAACCATAGCCTTGTGAATTAACAACCATATCGTTGCCCATTAAGTCGTTAACTATGTCGTAAGCCTTTTGTCCAAAATCTGAGTGTCCAGAACCAACTAAACCAAAGGTATAAGTTAATCTGTACATACCCTCTAATGCATTTTTTGCATTAACTGTATTTTGGAAAATTAGAACGTTAGAAACGTCTGTGCTTGAATTTGTTTCAAGATAGTTTTTCTTACATCCTATCATTAAAACTGGCAAAAGAGCCAATGCTGATATTTTAATAATTTTATTCATAAAATAATTTTTTTTAAGTTTATAAATTAACATTTAAACCAAAAGTTACAGTCCTTACAGGAGGGAATGTAGCATCTGAAGTACCACTAAAGTTTCTTTGAGGATCAATTCCTTTTTTAGCAGTAAATATAAATGCGTTGTCCACGTTACCAAATATTGACAAACCATTTAAGTGCATACGGTTTGCTGTAGCTTTAGGTAAATTGTAAGTTAAAGTAACATTCTTAATATTTAAATAAGATGCATCAAATAAAAATCTTGATGAAGTTCCTGTTTGATCAGCAAGTGCATTTTGAACACGTGGTACACTTGTAACATCCCCAGGCTTTTGCCATCTATTTAAGATATCTTTATGATATGCAATTCCATAATCTCCTAAGTGCATTAAACCAGCGTAGTTTCCATCATAAAACTTACCACCATAAGCAAATGTTAGTAAGCATGATAACTCGTAATTTTTATATCTGAAAGTATTTGTTAAACCACCAGAAAATGTAGGAAGTGCAGAGCCACCCACATAATATTGAGTACCTCTTGAATATGAGTTTGTTACAGTTCTTTGTCCTGTAGGTTTTCCTGTATTATCAACAACATCTTGATAATAAAGAGCATCGCCCGTTGCAGCATCAACTCCAGCATATTCTCTCATATAGAAATCGTAAATAGAGCGACCTTCAGCTAAACGCTTAGTACCAGAGATAATAACTTTTGGAAGTCTAGTAATTTCATTTTTGTAAGTAGTGAAGTTTACATCAACTCTCCAATCAAAATTTTTCTTTTGAATCGCATTATAACCTAACTGTAATTCCCAACCATAGTTTTTCATTGAACCAATGTTCTTTGTTGTGTAATCATTTCCTGTAGAAAAAGCTAAAGGCTCATCAAAAAACATACCCTCAGAACCACGATTAAAATAATCAATAGAACCTTGTAATCTTCTATTGAATAAAGAGAAGTCAACACCAAAGTTAGTTCCTGTTGGAGTTTCCCATTTCAATTGAGGATTTGGAGCAACTGGATTAGGTATGTATCCATTAAAATTAGCATTTGGATAACCACCTAAATATACGTTTTGATATGCATAATATGTTCCTATTCCTTCATTTCCCAAGCTACCATAAGTTGCTTTTAATTTCAATTCATTAACCCAACTTGCTTTCTTCATAAATGCTTCTTGAGAAACTCTCCAGCCAAATCCAACTGATGAGAATGTACCCCATCTTACAGGTTCAGCAAAACGAGAGTTACCATCTTTACGAACACTAGCAGAAACTAAGTATTTTTTATCAAAATCATAGTTTAAATTAGCAAAAACGCCTTGAATTCTGTGGTTGTCTAGGTAAGAATCGTTTCCTTCTAGTGTAGAAGCACTACTTAACTGTGTTTGTCCGGGGAAAGCAAATCCTGTGCTTGTAGCAGAAGAACCTTCTTGTTGTAAAAAGTAGTTTTCATGACCTAACAAAGCATTAATATTATGTTTTCCAAAAGATTGATTGTAGCTTAATACTTCATTTAAAGTGTAAGATACTTGAGTAGATGTTCCTTTAGTTGATCTTCCTTTTACACCAGCAGCATCGCCATACTGATTGTTTTGGTAAGTAGTAGAATAACCGTTAAATAAATTAAGACCAAAAGTAGTTTTCAATGAAAAATGACTAGATAACTTAGCCTCTAAATAAGCATTAGCATTAGCATTCACATTTTTAGAGCTTCTTTCATCTAACATAATTGTTCCCAATAAATTAGAATTACCAGCATAAGGTCTTGTACCCATTTGAGAAGGAATACCAAAATCTAGAGCAGGTTGTCCAGTTGCAGGATCAATAATCACAGCTCCTGTAGTAGTATTGTGTTGATATACTGGGTAAATAGGTCCCAT
Organism: Chitinophagaceae bacterium; assembly: GCA_049241265.1. Taxonomy (GTDB): domain Bacteria; phylum Bacteroidota; class Bacteroidia; order Chitinophagales; family Chitinophagaceae; genus CAIVPM01. The sequence continues at coordinate 12,343 of JBMLRA010000042.1, read as the reverse complement.
TTGTCTTGTGTAATAAAAAGGATTACTTGTAGCTGTTCCTCCATTAATTACGCCATTGTTTTTTGTAAATCCACCATCAACATTTAAACCAGTTCTTAACCAATCATTTGCAGATGAATTTACACTCAAACGCATATTATATCTTTTGAAACCAGTATTAATCATTGTACCTTCTTCATCTAAATAACCAAAAGAAAGTAAATAATCAGATCTGTCGTTTGCACCAGCTATACTAGCAGTAATGTTTTGTCTTTTAGCTGTTCTAAATAATGCTTTAGCCCAAGATTCATTCCATAAAAGTTGGGCATTAGGGTTTAATTTACCTGTTGTAGGGTTTACTAATTGTGAACCTGGTACATTATATGCATTATAAACTAATGCATTAGGACCAGTTAAATCATTTGACGCAGCTATACCAGCAGCAGCAGCAGACATAGCAGATGGACCATATTGATTTGCATTTCTTGTTGCTTCCCACATTACTTCATAATACTCTTTTTGAGCTAATCTGTCATATTCAGGAATACCACGTGTAATGTATCCTTGTGTTCCACGAACAGAAATTTGAGCCTTACCCTTTTTTCCTTTTTTAGTATTAATCATAATAACACCATTAGAACCTCTAGCACCATACAAGGCAGCAGAAGCAGCATCTTTCAATACTGTCACACTTTCTATATCATCTGGAGCGATTGCAGATATTGATCCGTCGTATACAATACCATTTAAAACGTATAAAGGAGACGCACTACCAGAAATAGAACCAATACCTCTGATTCTGATATCTGCGTTAGAACCTGGTGCACCACCACCATTTGTAGCAGCTAATCCAGGAACTAAACCCTCTAATGATTTTGTGAATGATGAATTTTGTTGCTTTTGGATGTCTTTTGATGTAACAGTACCTTGAGCACCAGTAAATTCAGACTGTTTTCTTACCCCATAAGGCACTTGTACAACCAACTCTTCTACTATATCGCCAGCAGAAGACATTTTAGCTGTAATTGAACCTGAACTAGGAATAGCAAAGGTTTGTGTTGTTAAACCAATACCAGAAATAGTAAGTGATTTTACATTAGCTGGAACTGAAATAGAAAAAGTTCCATCTGGTTTTGTGCTAGTACCACCCTTGGTACCTGCTTTTACTGTAGCACCTTCTACAGCAACTCCTTTGTCATCGGTAACTTTACCTGTTACAGTTCTGTTTTGTGCCCAAACCTGAGCAACCGAGAAAAGGAAAAACATTAGAAAAGTTGTTAGTTTTCTCATATTGTGTTTTTAAATTAAAAAATTAAGTTTGCAATAATAAGACAAAAAACTTTAACATTTTGTTGCATCAAAATGAAAAAAAATTTTTTTTATTTGTAACAACTTGATTTATAATAAATTATTTGCCAATTTTACCATTATGGAAAGCTACGATTACATTGTTTGTGGTGCCGGTTGTGCAGGTTTAACTTTTTTATATGAAATAATTTCCTATGAAAGTATCTCCAATAAGAAAATTCTTCTAATAGATAGCGATTACAAAACAAAAAACGATAGAACTTGGTGTTTTTGGAGCGATGATAATTTACTGCAAAACAAATTTCCTTCTTATAGTTGGGATTATCTAGAATTTTTGGCTAATGACTACAGTTCTTGTTTCGCTATTAAACCTTATCGCTACAATAAAATTAATGGAATAGATTTTTACAATGCAATTCTCAACCTTATTGCACATTATCCCAATATTCAATTTTTAAAATCAAATATTAATAGTATCAATAACACAAAAAATGGTGTTACAGTAGTAACTGATAATGGTGTGTTTTCAGCACTTTATGCATTTAACTCTATAATCTTTAACAAAAAAAATATCATTACTCCAAATAGCTTACTGCAGCATTTTAAGGGAATAGAAATTGAAACAAAAGAGAACAGCTTTAATGAAACAAAAGCCACTTTTATGGATTTTTCTATTAGTCAAACCAAGGGTACTAGTTTTATGTATGTTTTACCAACGACATCAAAAACTGCATTGATTGAATATACCCTGTTCACAAAAAACATATTAAAAGAACAAGAATATGATACAGAACTTTCAAATTATATAAAGGATAAACTAGGTATTAAAGAATATGAAATCAAACACACCGAATTTGGAATTATACCTATGACTGATTATAAGTTCAAATTATATGATGGAAATATCATCAATCTAGGTACAGCAGCAGGATGTGTAAAAGCAAGCAGTGGTTTTGCTTTTAAAAATATTCAAAAACATACAAAACAAGTTGTTGATTTGTTGGCTAAAGGCAAAAAACCGTACCTGAAAAAATCATTCAATGATAAAAAGTTTCACCTGTACGATAGTGTACTGCTTGAAGTAATAGCTCAAAATAAAATGCAAGGCAGCGAAATATTTGCAAATATTTTTAAGAAAAACAAACCACAACTAGTTTTAAAGTTTTTAGATAATGAAACTAATATTTGGGAAGATTTGCAAATTATGGCAAGCGTTCCATCGAGCATATTTTTACCAATTGCAATCAAAAAACTATTTTAATTTTAGATTTACAGTTTACACACTAATTAAAATAAAGAAAACTCTATATGTCGAGAATATTAACACTTACACTCAATCCTTGTATAGATAAAACCATTTGGATTGACAAACTCATTCCTAATGAAAAACTTAAAGCAAAACATCCTGAAGATGAGGCAGGAGGAGGAGGTATTAATGTTTCAAGAGCAATGAAGTACTTAGGCAAAAGTAGTAAAGCTTTATTTTTTAATGGGGGATTGAATGGGGCACATTTTAAGCAACTAGTTAAAGACGATGGTGTTGACTTTGAAGAAATATCCATTGAAGGCACTACAAGGATGAACATTATGTTGATTGATGAAAGCACCACACTTGAATATAGAATTGGAATGCAAGGACCTAGTATTTCAGAAAGAGAAATTGACAACTTACTTACAGTCTTATCTAAACAAAAGGATTATGATTTTTTAGTTGCGAGTGGCAGTTTAGCTCCTAACATTCCTGATGATATTTTTGGTAAAATTGCAATCATAGTAGCCTCTCACAATGCAAAATTTATTTTAGACACATCTGGCAAAGCATTACAAAATGCAATACACGAAAAAATATTTTTACTAAAACCCAATCTCAATGAATTAAGCAATTTATGCGGCGTTAAAGAAGATGCAAGTATTGAAGAAATTTTACAAGCAACACAAAATCTTTTATCAAAAATTAACTGTACAGCAATTGTTGTTTCTTTAGGAAAAGATGGTGCTATAATGGTTACTGCTGCTGAATGTCATCATATAATTTCGCCAAAAGTAGAAGTAAAAAGCACTGTAGGTGCAGGTGACTGTATGGTTGCAGGAATGACCATTGCTTTATCTCAAAATAAACCCTGGAAAGAAGTATTGCAATATGGCATTGCTTGTGGCACAGCAGCTACTTTAAACAGTGGTAGAGGATTATGCAAACAAGAAGATGTTGAAAGATTATTGATGGAATTAAGGAAAGAATAAATCATCGATTATCTTCGCCAAATTATGCAGCAACTTAATAACGAACAACTCATTCAAGCAGCTAAACTGTTTGGAACACCAATATATGTATATCATTCAGAAAAAATTACTGAACAATACCAAAAACTAAAAACGGCTTTTCATAAGCCCAACACAAAAATTTTTTATGCTTGCAAAGCATTGACCAATATTAATATTTTAAAACACATAAAAAGCATTGGTGCAGGTATTGATTGCAGTAGCATTAATGAAGTAAAACTTGCTGTATATGCAGGTTTTGAGCCAAAAAATATTTTATATACCAGCAATGGAATTGCTTTTGACGAGATTGAAGATGCAAAGAATCTAGGTGTTAATATTACTATTGACAGCCTTTCAAACTTAGAAAAATTTGGACAAACTTTTGGCAATTCCTACCCGCTTAGCTTAAGAATAAGACCAAATATTATGGGTGGTGGAAATATCCAAATTTCTACAGGACACGATGAAAGTAAATTTGGAATTCCTGTAACGCAATTACAAGAAATTTTGAATATTGTAAAACAAACCAATGCCAACATTGAAGGTTTACACATTCATACAGGTAGCGACATTAGTGATATAGATGTTTTTATAAAAGGAATTGAAGTTTTATTTGAAATGATTCATCATTTCCCCAACCTTAAATTTTTAGATTTAGGCAGTGGGTTCAAGGTAAGGTATAAAGATGGAGACAAAGCAACAGACATCAATTTATTAGCTCAAAAAATATATGAAGATTTTGAAAATCATCCTGCTGCTAAAGATTTAGAAATTTGGTTCGAGCCAGGTAAATTTTTAGTAAGCGAATGTGGTTATTTTCTCACAAAAGTCAATGTTATCAAGCATAACGAGGAAGCAACTTTTGTGGGTGTTGATACAGGCTTCAACCATTTAATTCGCCCAATGTTTTATAATTCTTATCACACTATTAAAAACATTAGCAACCCTAATGGAACACAAAAAGAATATGCTATTACTGGCAATCTTTGTGAGACTGATACCTTTGCTTGGCAACGCAAAATGAGCGAAACAAAAGAAGGCGATTTGCTGTGTTTTTACAATGCTGGTGCTTATGGTTTTGAAATGAGTAGCAACTTTAACAGCAGGTTTAAACCTGCAGAAGTT
>JBMLRA010000042.1:0-7569 GCA_049241265.1 Chitinophagaceae bacterium | reverse complement strand
ATGATTGAAATAAAAAACATAAAAAAAACATTTGGCGACAAAACCATTTTGAACGATGTATCTATTAATTTACAAACAGGCAAATGCAATTTAATTATTGGCACAAGTGGCAGTGGCAAAACAGTTTTAACTAAATGTATGGTTGGTTTATTTCAGCCAGATCAGGGTGAAATTTTATATGATGGTGTAGATATGCTGCAAATGGATAAAGCCACCAAAAAAACATTACGTCAGCAAATAGGAATGTTATTTCAAGGTAGTGCTTTGTTTGATAGTATGACAGTAGAAGATAACATTAAGTTTCCGCTAGATATGTTTACAACGTGGACTTACAGCAAAAAAATGGAACGTGTAAACGAAGTTTTGCAAAGAGTTAATTTAAAAGATGCCAATAAAAAATATCCCGCTGAAATAAGTGGAGGAATGAAAAAACGTGTGGGTATTGCAAGAGCCATTGTGCTAAATCCAAAATATCTTTTTTGCGACGAACCAAATAGTGGGCTCGATCCTCAAACATCTTTATTGATTGATAAACTAATAAAAGAAATTACTGTTGAGTTTAATATGACCACTATTGTTATTACACACGATATGAATAGTGTAATGGAAATTGGCGATAACATAGTTTACTTACATCAAGGACGTAAACAATGGGAAGGAAACAATAAAGAAATTATTTTTACTAAAAATGAATTATTAAACAATTTTATTTTTGCCAGCGACTTTTTACAAGATGCAAAAGCTATGAGAATGATGGAAGCTGAAGGGAAGATAAATAGCTAACCAAGTATTGGTTTTTGGTTCTCAAATTTTAATTTTATTTCAATGAAACATATACTATCATTCATTTTCTTCCTTGTTCCAACAGTTGCTTTTTTGCAGCCAGCAAAAGATAAAGATGCTCCATATTTTAAAAACAATGGCTATCCAGATATTCAACTTTTGTTAACAGATAGTGCAACTGTTTTTACTAAAACCAGTTTGCCAGCAGACAAAACTGTTGCCATTATTTTCTTTTCTCCCGATTGTGAACATTGCCAACATACTGTTAGTGAAATGATTCCAAAAATGGATAGTTTATCTAATCTAGTAATGATTTGGAATGGGCCTAGTTACATGCCCCTTGCAGATGTTAAAGCATTCTATGAAAAATATCAACTGGCTAACTACAGTAATATTGTAATGGGCAAAGAAATAAATTATTTTTTGCCATTGCATTATAGAATTGAGATAACGCCTTATGCAGCTATTTATAAAAATGGAAAGCTGTTTACTGAGTTTAGGAAAAGCATTGAGGTTGCAGATTTAATTGCAATTGCAAATAATACTTATACACCTCAACCTATTTTAATTGAAACAACACCAGCTAATAAGCTTCAAAAGAAAATGAAGAAGAAGGGAAAAAAATAGACAACACTTACAATTAGCCTTTAATTTTGCAAAGCAAAAAAATTATTTTAACCATAAAACATTTTCAATGAAAATTACAGTAGTAGGTGCAGGTGCAGTTGGTGCAACTTGTGCAGATGACATAGCACGTAAAGAGCTTGCAACAGAATTAGTATTGCTTGACATTAAAGAAGGAATTGCTGAAGGTAAAGCACAAGATATGATGCAAACAGCTGCATTACTTGGATTTGATACAAAAATTGTTGGTAGCACCAACGACTACAGCAAAACAGCAAACAGCGATGTTGTGGTAATTACATCTGGCTTGCCACGTAAACCAGGTATGACTCGTGAAGAATTAATTGGCGTAAATGCAGGTATTGTAAAAAGCGTTTGCGAAAATGTTTTAAAATATTCTCCAAATACAATAATCGTTGTTATTAGTAATCCAATGGATACAATGACATACTTAGCATTGCAATCAACTGGTTTACCAAAAAATAGAATTATTGGTATGGGTGGTGCTTTAGATTCGGCTCGTTTTAAATACCAATTATCAACAACTTTAGGTTGCAGCCCAAGAGATTTAAATGCTGCTGTAATTGGTGGACATGGCGACACTACAATGATTCCATTGATTCGTTTTGCAACTTGGAATAGTGTTCCAGTTTCATCTCTATTAAGTGCCGAACAACAAAAACAAATTGTTGCTGATACAATGGTAGGCGGTGCAACACTTACTAAACTAATTGGTACATCTGCTTGGTATGCACCAGGTGCAGCAGGTGCAGCTGTTGTTGAAAGTATTGTTCGTGATCAAAAGAAACAAATTACTTGCTGCGTTGCTTTAGATGGTGAATATGGTCAAAAAGATATTTGTCTTGGCGTACCAGTAACTATTGGAAGAAATGGCTGGGAAAAAATTGTAAACTTTGATTTAAACGAAGAAGAAAAAGAATTATTCAGCAAATCTGCAGATGCTGTTAGAAGTATGAATGATGTGTTGAAAACTTTATAATTCTTTCAGAAAATAATAATAATAATAATAAAGCCCTCATTTTATGTAGGGCTTTATTATTTACAGTAAGTAAGCTTGAAAGTAATATGTATTAATAAATATTGTTCTTATAATTTGTTTCAACAATTGCTAAGATTAGTGCCTAAAGCAGTCTAACATACGTTTAACTGCTTCTTTTCTCAGTAAAAAAATATTGAATTATTGAATGGAATTGGGTGATATAATTTGTGTAACCATTTTAAATGAAAAAATAAAAAAGTATTTTATATGATCTCTAATCATAACGTAACGCAACAATTGGATCTAATTTAGCAGCTTTTTTTGCAGGGTAATATCCCGCTAAAATACCTACAGCACTACAAATTACAACTCCAAATATTACCCAACCCCACGGTATCACAAAGCCAGTTTTCAATAGCAGGGCTACACTATTTCCAATTAAAATTCCTAGTACAATTCCAATAACAGCACCCAAAATACTTATTATCATACTTTCAAACAGAAACTGGTATTTAATATTTTTTTTAGTTCCACCAAGTGCTTTAATTAGGCCAACTTCTCTTGTTCTTTCATTAACAGCTACTAGCATAATATTCATTAATCCAATTGCAGCACCAAGTAAAGTAATTAAACCAATTACACCTGCAGCACCAGATATTCCACTTAAAAAATCAATAAACATTTCAGCAAACTTGTCGCTTTTTTCAACCACAAAATTATCTGCATCTTTGGGCTGTAATTGTCTCACAGCTCTAAAAACACTTGTAGCTTCTCCTGTAGCACCATCTAAATCTATTACATTGCCAACTAATACACCAATTAAAAACGATGAGGCTGCATCTTTATATTTTCTGGCATTATTGTAAGATGTAAAAATAATATCATCAGCTCGCCCCATTGTTGTGCCTTTACTTTTTAATAAACCAATTACCCTATAAGGCATACCAGAAACACGAATAATTTTATCTACACAAGTTTGACTTTGTTCTCCAAAGAGTTTTGTTGCTATATTACTACCAATAAGGCATACATTTCTACCACTTTCAACATCCAAACTATTTAAGTTTCGTCCCTGCTCTATTTTATATCCATTTACTTCTAAATAATTTTCGTCGCCACCCCAAACTGCACACACAGGGTTGGTTTTTTTGTTTTCATAAACACATTCCAAACTTCTACCTCCTCTTAAGTAGATACTTACTTTAGCTGGGAACTTAAAATTATTTTTAAAATACTCTGCATTATCCCTATTTATGGGTTTATTTAAGTTAGATTTTTTTTGAATTAAACCTCTTTTAGAAACACTTGCATCGTTGCTGCCACTATGTCCAAATCTAATATTACTCTCCTTATATCTAATATTAAATGCATTTGCTCCCATCGATGAAAAACTTTCCGTAACACTTTGGTTCATAGCTTCAATGGCTGTAATAATTCCAATTAAAGCCATAATACCAAAGGCAATTATAGCAACCGTAATACCTGTTCTAAGACGATTACTCTTAACAGTAGCATAAGCAAGTAAAAATGTATCTTTTAGTGTCATTATAGTTGTTGAAGATTCAAAAGTAGATTAAATTATGCTGTTTCATTTGCCGATTATATAATAATAATTTAGAAATTGGTTTGCTATTAAAGTTAACACAAGCAATCGTTTGCACAAATGAGTATTATTAGAAATTATCACTATAAACTAATTTAGCAAAGATTATACTATATGAAAAAGTTATTCTTCCTTGCCTTACTGCTTATTGCAAGCAAATCATTTGCTATTACTTATTATGTCGCCACCAATGGTAACGACGCAAACAATGGCACTAGCTTAGCGTCACCATTTTTAACTATATCAAAAGCAATTTCTAAAGTAGTTGCAGGTGATATTATTTACGTTAGAGGTGGTGTTTATAACATTACTGCCAAAATTAATGTTAACAAAAGTGGTACAGCATCTAATAGAATAAGTTTAATGGGTTATCCTGGCGATTCAAGGCCTGTTATTAGTGGTAGTTCAATGGCTACAAGTTCTAGTAATAGAGGGTTAGATGTAACGGGAAGTTATTGGTATATAAAAGGGCTAGATGTTTTTAAAGCTGGTGACAATGGAATGCATATTAGTGGTTCAAACAATATTATTGATCAATGTAATTTTTATGAAAATAGGGATACTGGTTGTCAATTAAGCAATGGTGCAGCTAATAATCAAATCATTAATTGTGATTCATATTTTAATCGAGATTCTACAAGTTCTACAAATAAAGATGGCAATGCAGATGGTTTTGCTGCTAAGCTAGATGTGGGAACAGGCAATAGCTTTAAAGGTTGTAGAGCTTGGCAAAATAGTGATGATGGATGGGATGGGTTGCTAAATACTGGATTAGGCTATGCACCTGCTACAACTTATGATAGCTGCTGGTGTTTTTTAAACGGATATTTAAAATCGGGTGTAGCCAGCACTGGCAATGGCAATGGTTTTAAGGTAGGTGGTAATAACGAAGAACATGATGCCACTCTAACAAGATGTTTATCTGTATACAACAGAGTCAAAGGCTTTGACCAAAATAATAACAATGGGAATATGATTTTATACAATTGCACAGGGTATAAAAACAAACCCAATTTTGGAATGAATAATAATGACCCTAACTCTGGCAAGGTAATGATTGTAAAAAATTGTGTTTCTTTTGGTGGCGGTAGTTCCGATGTTTTTAGAACAGTTTGCGTTAGAACAAACAACAGTTGGCAAAGCCCTGTAACTACAACAACTGCCGATTTTTTAACAGTAGATTCGATTGGTTTAAGGAGTGCAAGAAAAGCAAATGGTGGCTTGCCAGACATTAATTTTATGCACCTAGCAAATGGTAGTGATTTAATTAATGCTGGAGTAAATATTGGATTACCCTTTAATGGCAGTGCACCAGATATTGGTTGTTTTGAGAGTAACTATCCTTTGCCTGTTTTGCTTACAAAATTTGAGGTTAAATTAACCTTAGACAAAAAAATAGCTTGCAATTGGATTACTGCCTCAGAAATTAATACGGCACATTTTAATATACAAAAAAGTATTGATGGTATTAATTTTTCAACTGCAGGAAAAATTAACTCGAAAGGGGCTTCTGAATATTTGTTCATCGACGAGCTATTAAATAATAATTCTGTTGTTTACTATCGTTTGGAAATAGTAGATAAAGATGGCAGCACAACGTATAGTGAAATTAGGAGTATAGATTTAGAAATTCAAAAAGTAACAGCAGTTAATATATTTCCTAATCCTGCTAAAAACAAAACTAATATTAGCTTTGAGATATTAAAGCAACAAGATGTTGAAATAAAAATTTATGATAATATTGGTAAATGTTGTTTAACAATTAGTAAAGAGAATTATAAGAAGGGATCATACACAAAAGATGTTAATATTTCTGCCTTGGTAACGGGCAATTATGTTGTTAGAATTTACTTGGGCAACGAAAGAATTGAGACAGGTAAATTAATTAAATTGTAAAATAGATTATATAAAAAATGGGGTTGAAATAACTAAAAATTTCAACCCCATTTTTTTTGCATAAAACGCTTATTGTATTATCAACCTCTTAGTAGTTTTTCCTTCGCTTGTAATGGTGTTCACAAAATACACTCCTTTTGATATAGATGATATATTAATGGTATTTGTACCCATACTCAATGGTTGCGTTTTAACTGCTTTGCCATAAAGATCAGTAATAACAATTTGTCCTTGACCTGTTAATTTTTCAACTTGTAAGCTTACAACTGAACGTGCAGGATTAGGATACATTGTAAAACCGTCTACAGTCGATAGTTGACTGTTAACTGTATTTACTCCACGTGCTGCACAGCTAAACCCATTACCACTTAATGTCCTACTATTACTACAACCATTAAAGTTGGTATAGGTATATTTAATGGTTCCTGCTCCCACTGAATTGATGGTTATTAATCCTGTATTTGTAACACTTGCAGCACCTGTTGCACTCCAAGTGCCTGCTGGTGAATTTGGATTGCCAATTAAACCAAAACTTTTACCCACACAAAAGCTACCTGATGGTGCTCCAAAAAATATGGAATTTGAACCTGTTAATGTTGTACCAGGTGCATAAGCTACTGATGGCACTGCTGGTGTCGGGTTTACTATTATGTGATAATCTCTGGATGCTGAACATAGACTAAAATTTGTAACAGTATATCTTATGAAAGCGTTACCTGCATTCGATCCTGTTACAACTCCTGCATTGTTAACAGTAGCTCTGTTATTTAAACTACTCCAAGAACCACCAGATGTACTGGTATTAAGCGATGTCGTTGCTCCCACACAAATACTATTTATTCCTGTAATTGGGTTAGGTGTTGGTTCTGACGCAACTGATATAATTGTTGATGATGAAGCCACACAACCACTACTACTTGTCTTTGTATAAGTAACTGTTGTAACACCATTACTAATTGCATTTATAATTCCTGATACTCCATTTGTGCTTGTTACTGTTGCAACAGATTGATTACTGCTGCTCCAAACGCCACCACCAGATGTATTTGTATTGTAAATATTTTTAGTAGTGCTTAAAGTACAAAATGTTGCAACCATTGAATTAGTGCCAATTGCTGGGCGTGGGCTTACTGTTATTTTAACTTTATTACTTGTTACAGTATTGCTTGTAGCACAGGCAGAATTACTTGTTAATACACACCAAACACTGTCGCTATTATTTAGCAAACTATCTATATATGAACTGTTGTTGCTTCCTACATTCACACCATTCTTTTTCCATTGATATGTTGGTGAAGTGCCACCATTTGTTGGGGTTGCAGTAAAACTTACAATAATTCCTTTACACACATTATTTGTATTTGATGTTACATTAATACTTGGTATTGATAATGAGTTTACAGTTAGTATTAAAGTAGCAGCACTATCGCAACCATTTACATTTGTTAAATGTGCTGTTTGGCTACCGGCACCAGTAAAGGTTAAACCATTCCAACTATATGGTAATTCATTAGCACAAACACTTGCATTAGTAGTTGATGAAGTATTGGCTTTTAATGTCAAACTGAGAGTTGCTGAACTATCGCAACCTTGACTGTTTGATAAACCTGTTTTGGTTTGTGAACCAGCTGCTGTAAAGGTTAAACCATTCCAACTATAAGGT
>JBMLRA010000041.1:0-9513 GCA_049241265.1 Chitinophagaceae bacterium | reverse complement strand
AATATGATATCCTTTAGAAAGGATTCTATTATAATAATCTAAATGTCCCATTGATGTTGGAGGGTTACTATAAGTTGTGTTGGTAGAAAATGCAGGCCCACTAGCAACAGCACAGCCTATTGTAGCACTATCTGCAGTTGCATTGTAAGCAATATTGGCGAGATTGTTATAATCTGAAAAATCGGGATGAGCAAAACTTGCAAAAGCAGGATTGCCTAGCTGGTTATTGATATTATTTATAGTTCTAAAAAGTCCTGTTACTCCTGTACTTTCTGGAGTTCCTATATAATTACTTTGAGGAACATAAATATTATAGTTGTTATTCGTCCATCCAATTAATTGATTACTGCCATAAATTAAAACATGTCCTCCATTGCTGATAACACCATACTCCATACCATAAAGTGCTAAAAAATTATTAGTGGATGCTGCTGCGGCTTGATTTAAACCCGGTATCCAATTGTTAATACTCATTAAATGATTGTGTTCTGATATGCCCAGAAAATCCATACATAAAGAATTTTTAGCATATGCATAGTCATCTGCAGGTATTAGTGATGTGTTATCTACATTGCCATCAGAGTAAGAAGAGTGTGCATGTAGGTTTCCAAAGTAATAATTGTTTGTTGCAATTGTAGTGGTAATGGTATTTTCTGTTAATGGATTTATTGTCAAAAATTTTATACCGCCTGTGCAAACAGCATTTCTAGCAAATACAAAATAATAATATTGAGTACCGCTATTTAAATTGTAGTCAACAAAAGCTGTGGCGGAACTATTATCAATTACAACACCTCCTCCAATTATATTTCCAGCAACATAAGTAGTATTATTATTTGGAGTAGCTGTTAAAGTTGAATTAATGCTTCGTATAACTAAATAACCATCGGCAGATGGAGATGCAACAAAATATCCATTGATGATATTATTGCTTGCTACTAAACTTAGATTAGTGGGTTGAGTAATGGGTGATGCACAAATGGGCAAAGCAACAGTTGTGGCACTAGCTGTTAATGGATTTATTGAATTGTATATTGGTCCTCCGTTACAATTTTGGCTATTAATACCAAACACAAAAAAGTAGTAGGTACTACCACTTGCAAGATTTTGAGACGTAAATGTTGTGCCAGCAGTTCTTGTAACTACTGAGCCATTGCCTAAAACATTACCACCACTATATGTTGTACCATTGTTTAAAGTTCCTGTAAATGTTGGTGATAAACTGCGTACAATTAAATATTCATCTGTATTTGGAGCTGCAGTAAAACTACCACTTATAGTTGTAGATGTGATATTGGTTAAAATTAAATTAGTTGGTTGACTGCTTGTTACAACACAAGGCAATTGACCAGATAGAGTAGTGGCAAAACCAGTTAAAGGAATCAATCCTGAATATAATGGACCAGCACTACATACATTATTCATAGAGAAAATAAAGAAATAATAAGTTGTAGAATTAGTTAATCCTGTGATGGGTACATTGTTAGTATTTGTCACAGAAACAACAGTTCCGTCGCCTAAATTGTCACCTATGTTATATATAGTATTATTTATAGGAAAGGAACTTAATGCATTATTTTTACTCATTACAACTAAATAATTTTGTGGAGCTGGATTAGCAGCAGTAAACGAAAATTGAATGGAATTATACAAAACAGTACCCATTACAAAATTTGTTGGTTGTGCTGTTGGTGCCACACAAGGAGTTGTAGGCAGTGCAGTTATTTTTACATTGTCAAAATTGATTCTTGGTCTTGAACCAGCTGTTCCACCACTTGCATTGTGGTAATAAAAACGCAAACGAGCAGTGGCAGAACCATTAAAAATTGATGGCAAGGCTACATTTGAAACACTACCAGAAGTGGGACTATTATTTGTAAAATTTAAAACTTGGGCTCCATTAATTTCGGTAAATGAAACTCCATCTGTTGAAGCATAAACCCTTAAAGTACCATTTCTATTTCCTGTATTATTATTTAAAGAAGCCCAGTCGAAACTAAGTGTGCCAGCATTAACGCTTGTAAAGTCTAAGAAAAAATCTATACCTATCGACGATGAATTATCTGTTGGCCCTGTGGAAAGCATTGTAATAGATTGAACCCCTTTATATACCCCACCACTGTAAATAGGTACGCCACCACTACTACCTGGAGTTTGAAAAAAGTTTGACAAAGTTGTAATTCTAGTTGCATTAGGAATTGAAGGGGTAGTTGTTGCTACATCAATCCCTTTCCAAGCTTGCGAACCAATACCAGCAATAAAAGTTCCATTAGCAGGTGCTGTATTGAAAAGCCAATTGTTAATATCAGCAAAATTTTCTGTGTAGTTATATCCACTTTGTGCAGATAAAACAATTGGTGTTTGTGCAAAACAATTCGAAAATTGTAAAATAGCTATTGATAGTAAAAAGAAAATTTTTTTCATTTAAAAAAATTGGGAAAGCAAATATCGTTAAAGGGATTAGGGTAAGCTTGTTTATTTAGAAATATACTTATTACAAGTGGTTAATGTAGTTGTATGAATAATTGAAGATTTATTCTTTTGGAGGGAAATATTTTCTAATTATAAACCCATTGTTAATTTGTTTTTTACAACTATTTGGTATATTGATTAAAGTTTAACCTTTATCACTTAATAGATATAAAGCAGCCATTCTAACAGCAACCCCATTTTCTACTTGATTTAATACAATAGATTGTGAGCCATCAGCAACATCACTATCAAGCTCAACACCTCTGTTAATAGGGCCAGGGTGCATTATTGTAATTTCTTTTCCCAAACTTTCAAGTAGCTTTTTACTAACGCCATAGCTTATATTGTATTCTCTTAAAGTTGAAAATAATGGTTGGTTTTGACGTTCTAATTGTATGCGTAACACATTTGCAACATCGCACCATTGTAAAGCTTTTGTAATGTTATATTCCACATTAACATCTAAAGCCTCTTTAATATATTTTGGTATTAAGGTAGGGGGACCAACTACTGTAACATTGGCCCCCATTTTTTTTAATAAATAAATGTTACTTAATGCAACACGACTATGCATAATATCTCCAACCAAAGCCACATTTAAACCCTGTAAACTACCAAACTTTTCTGTCATAGAATAGGCATCAAGTAATGCTTGAGTGGGATGTTCATTGATGCCATCACCAGCATTAATAATAGCAGCAGGTATGTGTTTTGCTAAAAAATGAGGGGCTCCACTAGCACTATGACGCATTACAACCATATCTACCTTCATACTTAGAATATTATTTACTGTATCTAATAAGGTTTCTCCTTTGGCAGCACTTGAACCTGATACTGTAAAATTGATGGTATCTGCACCTAATCTTTTTTCGGCTAACTCAAATGAAATTCTTGTTCTTGTTGAGTTTTCGTAAAATAAATTAACAATAGTGATATCCCTGAGTGAAGGAACTTTTTTTATGGGTCTTTGTAAAACGTCTTTAAATTGTTTTGCAGTTAATAAAATCAACTCAATATCCTCTTTTTGTAAGTCTTTTATGCCTAATAAATGCTTGGTTGATAGTTTCATTTATCTATGTGTTGAGTTAATTTTTTCTGAACAAATCGTGCAAATTTAGTGGTCTATTTATATTAAAGAGTAATTAATTATTAAGATACTTATAGTTTAATTATACTGTGTAAACAACCTCCTTTTGCAAATAATTTATCAATTTTCTTTTCAACTTCGCTGTTTTTTTCAACTGGTGGTGCATGATGTGGTTTTATGGTAGCATCAATAATCAAACTTCCTCTACATCCCCAGTGTTTGTTCTCTGTAAATTCATTTATTCCAAAAATGTCATTAGCAGGATTACAGCGAGTAAATGTTACCCAGAGAAAATTGTTTAGTGTTGCAGCTGTAAAATTTGCATCATCACAAAGAATGATTAATGGAGTATTTATTAATTTGGAATGATGAGTATTGAGTTGTTCTTTTAGGCTTTGGCTATTCAAATTTTTATTTTTAACCTCTAAAGCAACTACACCTGGCATACACAAACTAGCATTTTCAAAACCTTGTAAATCTTTTAATTCTTGTGGTACTTCTTTACACAATTCTCTTTTCTTTTCGTCATAAGCAGCAAATACAACTTTGCTGCCAGTGTTTAATCCTGTGCCACTATAATCTAAAGTATCAATTGTAGTGTTGGTGTAAAAATGGATATCACGAGTTAAATCAATTCTTTCAAGAACAAACTTTAAATATTCTTCAATGTGGTGTGTTGTAAGTTGATTGGTTTCATCGGCAGTAATAAATAAAAACTTAGCCAAACTTAATTGTCCTGTTCCTAAAATATGATTGGCAATAGTTAGCAATTCAGCAGGCTGTTTTGTTTGTGCAAAAGGGGTGTATCTTTCACTACCAATAGCTAGTAGTAATGGATGAACGCCAGCAGCATCAACAGCATTTATTTCTTTAAGCCCTGGAATTTCTTGAGGCACAGCATCGCCAGTAAGTTCATGAATTAAATTACCAAAACTTGTATCTTCTTGTGGTGGACGACCAACAACAGTAAAATTCCAAATAGCATTTTTCTTTGCAAACACTTTGTGTACCTTCATTACAGGAAATTGATGTTGCAACGAGTAGTAACCTAAATGATCACCAAAAGGTCCCTCTGGTTTATTTTCATTAGGGTAAACTTCGCCAGTAATTACAAAATCTGCATCTGCACTTATGCAATGTCCGTCGTTATAAAAATATCTGAATCTTCTGCCTCCAATTACGCCTGCAAAAGTCATTTCACTAATGCCTTCAGGCAAAGGCATTACAGCAGATAATGTATGTGCAGGAGGTCCACCAACAAAGCAGCTTACTTTCATTGGTATTCCTTTTTTATTGGCTTTTGTTTGATGCACACCAATGCCACGATGCAATTGATAGTGCAATCCAATTTCTTTATTTAACTCATAATCATTTCCGGTCAATTGGATTCTGTACATCCCTAAATTAGACTTCATAATGCCAGGTGCATCTACATCTTCTGTATAAACTTGTGGTAGTGTTACAAATGCTCCACCATCTTTTTCCCAATGTTTAATAAGTGGTAAATCAGTTATTTTAATTTCTTCGTAAAGAATTGGCTTGTTAATAGGATTCTTTAGTGGTAATGCTTTTAATGCAGCAAGGCCTGTTGTAAAATTGTCTATGGGATGCTTTAAAGCTTCTAGAGGATTCGATTTAAGTTGTATTAGTTTTTGCACTTGTTGAAACGTATTTCTAAAAATAAACCTACTTCTATCCATTGTTCCAAATATATTAGACGCAGCTCTGAACTTACTACCTTTAACATTTTCAAACAGTAAAGCTGGTCCATTATTTTCAAATACTCTAAGATGAATTGCAGCCATTTCTAAATTGGGATCAACTTCTTCTTTAATTCGAATAAGATGACCATTTCTCTCCAAATCGAGCAGGCATTGTTCTAATGAGGAATAATTCATTGCTAACAATTTATACTTTAATATTTTGCAAATTTGGAGGTTGCTATTAGATTAATAGCAATGTATTTTGCATCTCAACACAGTTTTTGCGTTTATAGAAAATGAAGGTGTACTCAATATTGAGTTTAACTATGAGTCAATTTTTTGAAGTAGTGTGGTGTGCTTGTTTTCAACTATAAATGAAACCTATTTATAACATAAGTTTCAATTAATTGGCTTGTTAGGTTATTGATAATGTTTTACAAAAGCACCTAAAACTTCTTTGCCATCAATTTTAACTTCTACAAAATCGCTAAGTGTTGTTGCTAATGATAAACCAACATAGTTGGGCTTAACAGGAAATTGCTTATAAATTCTATCAACAAGCACTAGAATCTCAATTTTATTAGGAAATGAGTTTAGCAGTGGCTTTAAAGTGTATAATAATGTTTTGCCACTATTGCAAACATCATCTACAATTAAAACGTTTTTTTTATTAAAATCAATTTCAGTGTCAAATATCACTTCTTTGGGGTTGGCTTTATCTAGAGATGCACCAATTATTGTTATGTTATTTTTAAATATTTTTTTCAATAACTGATGTAGTTGGTTGGCAATTACAAAGCCATTTTCCTTAATGCCAATAATTATCAAACTATCAACATTATTCATTGATTCAGCAACTTCGTAACTTAATCTTAAAAGTTTGATTTGAATTTCTTCTTTATTTAAAATAATATTATTGGTCATAAAGTTTATTTAGATGTATTGAAAATATTTAAAGTTTTAAAATCTATTGCTTTGAATGAAAAAAAATCTTTTGGGTTAATTTTCGCTTGTCTTAAAAATATTATAAAGCAATATCCAGCTTCAAAAAAATAAGCAACTGAACTAATAACTGCCGCTGTTTTAATAGTGTAGTTGTTTTTAAAAAAGTAGCTTAACGTAATCATTATGAATAAAGCTAATAATGCGGCATAAACATTATACTTATTTTGTTTGTTGCCAGAGAAATATGCTGATAACAATGCTGAAATTGATAAGCAAAAAATACCAGGTAAAAGTATTAATAATGGATAATACATTGCGTTAAAACTATCTCCAAAAACAGCAGGAAGCATCCATTTACCTAAAACTAAAAAACTTATTATAATAATTATATATAAAATCAAGAAAAGTTTAAAAAGTTTAGAAATATTTTTTACAATTAGTTCATTTTTTTCTCCACTTGCAACTGCAGGAAATATAGAACTAGCAAGTATTTGAGGTAGTATTAGTAGCATTTGAGCTAATTTGGATGCTTGTATATAATTCCCTAAATCTCCATTTTGATGGCACCAGTTTTTTACAAACCAATAATCAAGTCTGTAAACAAAAAAGAAAATAAAGTTGCCTGTTAAACCAATAGCAGAATAGCTTGCTATTTGTTTTAATTGTACAATATTTGGCAATTTATAATTCAAATAGCTTTTGTGTTTTATAAAGAAAGCAACTAACAATGCAATGCCTTGTAAAAAAATAAAATAGAAATAATCGTTGATAATATTTCTAGACGAAGCATACGTTTGATTGCCAAAATGAATTAATGCAATAAACAGTAAATTACTTGTAGCTAGTATAATATTGGGTAGGCGAAAATCACCCAAACTATAAAACAGGGCAATAAAATAGTTTGCCAAGATAATTCCCAACAAATAATAAAAGCCATAAACAGATAGCTTGAAACCATTTGCTAACAGGTCGTTATCAAAAAAATTAAAATAAACGGGAAATAGAAAGAAACAAATTACAGAAGTTGCAATTGCCCATATAATACACAATAGTGCCAGTTGGTTGTAATGCACATTTTTACTGGCAGAAAAATATGTAAAACTACCATCCAAATTAAAACTGCCAATTAAAACCCACAACGAAAACAAGTTGGTTAAGTAAAATACAAATCCAATGCCTTCTGCTTTTAAAAATCGAGATAAAAAAATATTAAGAAATAGCAAACTAAGGAAAGATAAACCTCGCCAAATAATACTTTGCTTCATTTGATGATGAAAGATTGCCATTAGGGTCAAAAGTAAAGGTTTCAACCATTAACTTCGCAGCTTTATGAAAGTTAAATCTTTAAAGCAAGATAAGGTTAATATCATCACACTTGGCTGTAGCAAAAACTTGGTGGATAGCGAAGTATTGAGTGGTCAGTTACAAGCAAATGAAATTAATGTTGTTCACGAAAACGCAAAACTAGACCATAATATTGTGGTGGTAAACACCTGTGGTTTTATTGATAAAGCAAAAGAAGAAAGTGTTAATACTATACTAGATCAAGTAGCCCTAAAACAAAAGGGAAAACTTGATAAAGTATTTGTTACAGGCTGTTTAAGTGAGAGATATAGGGAAGATTTAAAGAAAGAAATTCCCGAAGTGGATGCCTGGTTTGGCACATTAGAGCTGCCATTTATTCTTCAAGAATTTAATGCTGATTATAAAAAAGATTTGTTGGGCGAAAGGCTTTTATCTACACCAAAACACTATGCTTATTTAAAAATTAGTGAAGGATGTAACAGAACTTGTTCTTTTTGTGCCATTCCATTAATGCGTGGTCAGCATCTTAGCAGAACAATAGAAGATTTAGTTGAAGAAGCCAAAGGGTTGGTTAAAAAGGGGGTTAAAGAAATAATGCTAATTGCTCAAGAACTTACATATTATGGTTTAGATATCTATAAAAAAAGAGCATTACCAAAACTTTTAAATGCTTTGGCAGATGTAGAGGGGATTGAATGGATTCGTTTACACTATGCTTACCCTCATAAGTTTCCAATGGATATTTTAGATGTGATGAGGGAAAGGAAAAACATTTGTAATTATCTTGATATTCCACTGCAACACGCTAGTAATAATATGTTGAAGGCAATGAAACGTAATATTACACGTGAAGAAATGGATGACTTAATTTTAAGCATAAGAGCTGCAGTTCCAGGTATTTGTATTAGAACAACTTTAATTACGGGCTTTCCTGGCGAAACTGAAGAAGATGTTGAAGAACTAAAATCTTTTCTTCAAAAACATAGATTTGATAGGGTAGGAATTTTTCAATACAGCCATGAAGAAAATACGTCTGCATTTGAATTAGAAGACAACATTCCAGCTGATGAAAAGGAGAGAAGAGCTCAAGAGATAATGGAAGTACAGCAAGAAATTAGTTTAGAAAGAAATGAGGAAAAGGTAGGCCGAATTTTTAAAGTTTTAATTGATAAAAAAGAGGCAGGCAGGTATTTAGGAAGAACAGAATTTGATAGTGTAGAAGTTGATAATGAAGTGGTAATTAATTCAGATAAAAAATTGCAAATTGGCAGTTTTGTGAATGTGAGAATTACCAAGGCTTATGATTACGACTTAGAAGGCGAAATCATTTAGTTTATCGGTTCACTTGTTTATTAGTTTAGTTGTAAATATATTTCAATACTTAGTAAACAATTTTAAACACCAATTAACTAATCATCCAATTAACTAATTAACATAAAAGGAATGGATATAAAATTTAACCCCGATAAGCAGCACACATTAAGTACAGTAGCCAGTATTAGTGGCACTGGATTACATACTGGTGTGTTGGTAGATATGAATTTAAAGCCAGCCAACCCTGGGTTTGGTTTGCAGTTTCAAAGAACAGATTTACCCGGTCAGCCAATTATAAAAGCAGACTGTGATTTGGTTACAGATACTAGTAGAGGGACAACTTTACAAGTTGGGGACGCTAAAATTAGCACAGTAGAACACATTTTAGCAGCACTTGTAGGAATGGGTGTTGATAACTGTTTAATAGAAATTAATGGCCCCGAAATTCCAATTATTGATGGCAGTAGCGAACCATTTGTTGAATTAATTGAAACAGTTGGTGTTGTTGAACAAGATGCAACAAAAATTTGGTACAGTATTGACGAAAATATTTTTTTATACGACGAGGCAAAGCGTGTAGAAATGGTAGCTATGCCTGCTATTGATTACCAAATAACAACACTTATTGATTTCAATAGCCCAGTTTTAGGTACACAACATGCCGGTTTAAAAACCATCAAGGATTTT
>JBMLRA010000040.1:0-9559 GCA_049241265.1 Chitinophagaceae bacterium | reverse complement strand
TTGATTTAATTTGTGCATTACCACCCACACGACTTACACTAATACCTACGTTAATAGCAGGGCGTATACCAGCATTGAACAAGTTACCTTCTAAGAAGATTTGTCCATCGGTAATAGAGATTACGTTTGTAGGGATATAAGCAGATACGTCACCAGCTTGTGTTTCAATAATTGGCAAGGCTGTTAAGCTACCACCACCTTTAACAAGATGTTTAATTGAAGCTGGTAAGTCGTTCATATTTTTTGCAACGCTATCATTAGCAATAACTTTAGCAGCTCTTTCAAGCAAACGACTATGCAAATAGAATACATCACCAGGATAAGCCTCACGTCCTGGAGGTCTTCTTAACAATAAAGAAACCTCACGATATGCAACTGCTTGTTTTGACAAATCATCAAATACAATTAGTGCTGGGCGACCAGTATCTCTAAAAAACTCACCAATAGCAGCACCTGCAAATGGTGCATAGAATTGTTGAGGAGCTGGGTCAGATGCACTTGCACATACAATAGTTGTATAAGCCATAGCACCATTATCTTCTAAGGTTTTCATTACACCAGCAACTGTTGATGCTTTTTGACCAATTGCAACATAAATACAATAAACAGGTTTACCTGCCTCGTAAAATTCTTTTTGATTAATAATGGTATCAACACAAATAGCTGTTTTACCAGTTTGTCTATCACCAATTACTAATTCTCTTTGTCCACGACCCACAGGAATCATTGCATCAATAGCTTTAATACCTGTTTGCAATGGTTCTTTAACTGGTTCTCTATAAATAACACCAGGAGCTTTACGCTCTAAAGGCATTTCATATAATTCGCCTTGCAAAGGACCTTTACCATCAATAGGTTCACCTAACATATTAATTACACGCCCCACTACACCTTCTCCTACTTTAATAGAAGCAATTTGGCCTGTTCTTTTAACTTTTGCACCTTCTTTAATTCCCGCACTTTCACCAATTAAAACCACACCCACATTGTCTTCCTCAAGGTTCAATGCAATAGCCCTTGTTCCATTTTCAAATTCAACAAGTTC
Organism: Chitinophagaceae bacterium; assembly: GCA_049241265.1. Taxonomy (GTDB): domain Bacteria; phylum Bacteroidota; class Bacteroidia; order Chitinophagales; family Chitinophagaceae; genus CAIVPM01. The sequence goes on along the minus strand of JBMLRA010000040.1, from coordinate 8,514 downwards.
ACCACTGCTTACATTGTTTAAACCATATACACGAGCGATACCATCACCCACTTGTAATACAGTTCCTACTTCTTCAAGTTCAGCACCAACATTAAAGTTGCTCAATTGCTGTCTTAAAATTGCTGATATTTCATCAGGTTTAATGTCTGCCATTTTGTTAATTATTAATTATTAATTGTTAATCGTTGAAGTTAAAATTAAAGTTTTAACTTTAGTTTTTAACTTTTATCTTATTGCAGGAACATATAAGTTCTTGCTAAATTGTTTTCTAATATCTCTCAAATCTCTTGCTATACTAGCATCTACCAAATTATTGTTGAACTCTAAAACAAACCCACCAATCAAATCTGTATCTACTTTTGTTTCTAATTCAACACTATTAACGCCTGACTCTTTAACTGCTTTTTCAATAATTGATTGCTTTAGTTCTTGGCTAACTTCAATAGCAGTTGTTAACTTTACTTTGTGAATCCCTTTTATTGCATTGTATTGTTCAATGTACGCTTCAACTATTTCGGGCAACTCAAACTCCCTTCCTTTTTTTACTAAAAGTTTATTAAATGAAGTTGTAATTTCTGTAGCTTTACCTGCAGTTATTGCTTCTAAAACTTTATCTTTTTTATCGGCAGTTATAATTGGGCTTTGAAGCATACTCACCAATTCTTTGCTGTTTTTGCATGCTGCTTGCAAAAATTTCATATCTGCATACACAACTTCTAATTGTCCTTTCTCTACAGCTAGGTCAATTAAGCTTTTTGCATATCTATTTGCTAAACGTGGATTAGGCATACCTTAAAAGTTTAAGGTTTAAGGTTTAGGTTTTAAGGTTTTAAAACTGGAATACCAACTTTAAACTTTAAACTCCAAACTTTAAACTAATTCAGCTTTACAGCTGAGGCTAATTCTTTAATAAAATTTTCTTGTTCTGCTTTGTTGCTTAACTCTCTTCTTAATACTTTTTCACTTACTTCAATTACCAAAGCACCAACTTGGTTTTTAACCTCTGTTAAAGCAGCATTTTTTTGTTGAGTGATAGCAGCTTGTGCATCAGCAACTATTCTATCATACTCACCTTTTGCTTTTTCTTTAGCATCGGCAACCATTTTGTCAGCTGTTTCCTTTGCCTCTTTCACCATTGAAGCTCTTTCCTCTCTAGCTTTTTGCAATAATGCCTCATTTTCACTTGCCATTTGTGCTATTTCAGCTTTCATTTTTTCGGCTTTAGACAAAGCGTCCTCAATACCTTGCTCTCTTTCGTCAATAGCTTTCATAATGGGTTTCCAAGCAAATTTCCCCAATACAAAAAGCAATACTAAAAATGCTACGGTGCTCCAAAATACTAAACCAATATCTGGCAATACCAATGGATTTACTTCTAAAAACATATTTCTATTATTTTCTATTTATTATTTAATATCAACTAAATAAGTACAGACTCTCCGCCCTGTGCATCAAGTCTGTACAAAATTTTGGTGATTATCCGTTACCCAATAGGGCAACAACCACAGCAAATAAGGCAACAGCCTCAACGAATGCAGCAGCTACAATCATGTTTGAACGAATTTCGTTCGCAGCTTCTGGTTGGCGTGCAATACCTTCTACTGCACCTTTACCTATTTGACCAATACCAATACCTGCACCAATTGCAGCTAAACCTGCACCAATTGCAGCAACACTTCCTACTACCATTTTGTTTTGTTTTAAAACGTGAAAAAATAAAAATTATAATTATTAATGATGTGCTTCTTCGTGATGATGTTCTTCTGTGGCCATACCAATATACATTGCACTAAGCATTGTAAATATATAGGCTTGTAAAAAAGCAACTAATAATTCAATTAGTCCTATAAATACAGCAAAAGGAACAGCAATCGCTGAAGCAAATACAGTTTTGAAAATAAATATTAAGCAAATTAAGCTAAGCACCAAAATGTGACCAGCTGTAATATTTGCAAACAAACGAATCATTAATGAAATTGGCTTTGTAAAAACCCCAATTAATTCAATTGGAGCAAGGAATAATTTCATACTCCAATGCATTCCTGGCATCCAAAAAATATGTTGCCAATAACTTTTGTTTCCTTTAAGGTTTACTACAATAAACACGAAAACGGCCAGCGTCATAGTAAAAGCAATATTGCCACTCACATTAGCCCCACCTGGGAAAAAAGGAATTAAACCCAAGAAATTATTAGTTAGTATTAAAAAGAAAATAGTTAATAGAAAAGGCATATACCTTGCATATTTTGCACCAATATTTGGCTTTGCAACCTCATCTCTTACAAATAAAATGATAGGCTCCATAAAAGACTGCAAGCCTTTTGGTGCAGATTTTACACCACGTTTTTTATATGCAGCACCAACAGTTAAAAACACTAACAGTAATACAAGAACAGTAAATAATAAAGAGGCTACGTTTTTTGTAATAGAAAAGTCCCAAACGTGTTTTGTTGCTTCTTCATCTAAGCTGCCATCGCTTTTGGCAACTTTTAGTTTTCCTTCAAATAGTTTGTAAGAATAATTTCCTGTATAAACAACAGGTTCGTGATGCTCATTAACCAAGTTTTTTGAAGAAAATATTTCTAATCCTTTGTCAGAATAAACAATAACAGGCAATGCAACTGAGGTGTGACCCCATAAATGCCAGCTATGGTCATCCTTAATATGCTCTAATATAGTTTCAGTAACATTGAAACTTCCTTCTTCTTTGTGTGCTATTGGATGTTCTTGTGTTGTAGTTGTAGCTGTATCGTTAGCAAATATTCTATTAGAAAAAAGTACAGTCGACAGACTGAAAGCCACAAGCAGCAATAATTTAAAGCGTCTAAACATCATAACTTTTCCCAAATTTTCGGCAAAAGTAGGGGTATGAATGTTAAAAACTGGTAAATCAAGTGCCTAAATTCTCAAAATTTGAAGACATTTCTTTCAAAAAATAAACTTCTAGTATTTTAAAATGCTGAAAAAAGAATGAGAAATTACTAGTTTACAATATAGTAGCTAGTATTTTTTGCTTTAAAATGTTGCATTTTTACAAACAGAGAAAAAAAATATTCCAATCGTTTATTTTTGCTAAATGGTAATTGCAGTTAACGCTTGTACGTTGCAAACAAAAGGAAGGAGTAGCATTCAAAATTTTATTTATGAAGTTTTGTTAAAAATGGCAACGATGCACCCTGAGCATCAGTTTTTAGTGGTTTTTGATAACACAAACAAAGAGTCTGTTGCTTTCCCCAACAATGTTTTGTTAATAAAAAGCACTTCAACACCACAAAATAGCTTGTCGTTTAAATATTGGTGTAGCATCAAGCTTCCAGCTATTTTGAAAAAATATAGCCCCAATATTATTTTGCAATTAACTGGCTATTGTTGTTCTACACTTAAAACACCACAAATACTTTTTTTGCAAGATTGGACTTATAACAATTTTTTTTCAACAAAATTTCTCACTAAAGCTAGTAAAATTGTTACCTATTCTCATATTTCAAAAAATTTGCTAGTAGAAAAGTTTGAAAAGGTAACCGACAAACTAGAAGTGATTTATGCTGCTGGTGATTCAAAATTCAAGTGTTTAGACTTTTACAAAACATCCCAAGTAAAAGATGGATTTGCCGATGGCAGAGAGTACTTTATTTACTTAGCCAATGATGATATTGATGACAATATAATGACTGTTTTAAAAGCATTTTCGCTCTTTAAAAAGTGGCAAAGAAGTAATATGAAATTATTAGTCGCAAGACAAGTTACCCAACAATCTATTATTTCAAAAATGGAGACCTATAAATACAAGGATGACGTTGTGTTTTTAGGTGATATTGATACAGATAAACTATCTAAAATAACAGCGTCGGCTTACTTAGCTTTATATTTATCTAGTTTTGATGATGCCGGTATTTCAATTATTAATGCAATGCAATGTGGCGTTCCAGTAATTGCTGCAAATGTGGGTTGCCTGCCAGAAATAGGTGATAATGCCGCTTTTTACTACAATCAAAATTCATCGGATGAGCTTAGTGAAAAATTGCAACTTATTTATAAAGATGAAAAACTAAGAAGTAATTTAATAAAAGATGGATTGCTACAAGCAGCAAAATTTAATACAGATATTACTGCAAAATCTATGTGGGAGTTAATTGAAAAAACAGCCAATTAAAAAGCCCTTGTTTATTGCTAAACAAAGGCCTTGCTGATTTCACTAATAGATTAATACACTTCTCTTTGAACATAATGACCCTCTACCCAAACCCTTCCATATTGTCCTTCTTCCCAATGTGCTTCAACCCACTCTCTCACAACTTGAGGTTGAGGAGGAGGTGCTGCAACAACCACCCTTGGACGAGGAGCAATTACAACATTAATGAAAGGTCTTCGATAGTTGTTGTTACATCCAAAGCGTGTTGGCGAAAAAGCAACTTGAGGTCCACAATAACCACCCCTAATTTGTGATGGGTAATGATGGTTATAACCATTACCACGCTGGGCTTTTGCTCCCAAAATTGCCATTGAAAACAGCAGCAACATTAAAGTTCTTTTCATTTTGCTTAATTTAATTAGTGAATAAATACAGCCTAAAAAAACAATAACTATACCAGCTGCTGTTAAAACTTTGTTATAGTTTTTAGCAACTAATTTTATCAACTCTATTTTGATGTCTTCCTCCTTCGAAAATAGTTTGCATAAAAATATTAATCATATCAATAGCAAGTTCAAGGGTTACAAATCGTGCAGGAATACAAATAACATTAGCATCATTATGTAATCTCACCAATTTTGCTACTTCTAAACTCCAACACAAGCCAGCTCTTATTTTTTGATGCTTATTTGCTGTAATTGCAACTCCATTGGCACTACCACAAAGCAAAATTCCATACGCTGCTTCGCCTTGCTCTACAGCATTTGCAACTGAATGAGCAAAATCAGGATAATCGACAGAAGTTAATGAGTTTGTGCCAAAATCTTTTACAGAAAATGAGCTATTTTGTAGCCACTCTTTAATTTGCTCTTTGTATTCAAAACCAGCATGATCGCAACCAATTGCAATTGGTAATAATGTGTTAAACGTTGTTTGCATAAAATTAAAGGTAAAAGGAAACAATTTGTTAAAAAAATTTTACGCTTTTAATACAATGGGGAAACGGTTTTTTCCTTAGTATTGTTCTTTTCGATTTGAATATTTAAAACACCCCTGAATTAAATGAAAAAAGTAGTCTTTTTTGTTTTTATATTTTTGTATATAACCGCTTGTAAAAACGATAAAAATAATGATGGTTCGTCTTACAGCATTGCCTGCGAAATAAAAGGAATGTCATCTGGCGAAGCCTATTTACAAGTAATAAATAATACCAAAGAAAAAACAGATACAATAAAAATTCAAAAAGGAAAGTTGGAGTTTACAAGCAAAACAAATGCACCTGCAATTGCTGTTATGGTTTTAGCAAACGATGAAAAACAAATTGATAGAAAAAATGTAATGATGTTTTTTATTGAGCCAAATAGTAAAATAAAAATTACTGTTGACACAACACAAAAAGAAAAATATATTGTTACTGGCTCTAAAACCAATGACGAGTTTGTTGCATTTAAGAAAAAAAATATAGACCTAATAGAAGAAAGAGAAAAAAGCACATTTGAAAATATAGACCCAATGAGTGTTAAAAATCCAAAAACAATGGATAGTTTAATGAAGTTGGCACAAGCATTACAAGATGAAAAAAAGAATACAATTATTAACTATGTAAGTGCAAATAAAAATTCTTATGTAGGCATAGCTTACGCATATTTATTTAGTATGCAAGATGACAACACAAAATTTGCACAATCTGTTTACAATGCATTATCAGACAATCTTAAGAGCTCTTTTTATGCCATAGAAATGAAGAAAAAAATTGATGCTACGAGCAAAACAGAACCAGGTGTTATAGCTCCAGATTTTACACTTGCAGATACCCAAGGAACTCCATTAAAACTATCAGATTATTATGCTGGCAAAAAATTAGTTTTAATAGATTTTTGGGCTAGTTGGTGTGGCCCTTGCAGAAAAGAAAATCCAAACGTGGTGATGGCTTATAATAAATTTCACTCTAAAGGATTTGATGTTTTAGGTGTTAGCCTTGATGAAGAAAAAGCAGACTGGTTAAAAGCCATAGAAAAAGATAAGCTTGTTTGGAAACAAGTTTCAGACCTTAAAGGTTGGCAAAGCCCAGCTGCAAAACTTTACAACGTAGAAGCCATTCCCACTAACTTTTTAATTGATGGAAATGGAAAAATAATAGCTTCTAATTTAAGAGGTGAAGAGTTAGAAAATAAACTATCCCAGCTTTTGAAATAACTCGCATTTTATTTTTTTAGGGTTTTCACAAAACTATCTTTGCACCCAAACTAACGGAATGGCAAAACTGAGTAAACTAGCAGAAACACTTATTGGCAGCGAAATTGTAAAACTTGGCAATGCTATTAGTGAAAGAGTAAAAAACGGTGAACATATTTATAACTATACAATTGGAGATTTTAATCCTGCAATTTTTCCAATCCCCAGCGAGTTAGAAAACCAAATTGTGCAAGCTTACAGAGAGCATCAAACAAATTATCCTCCAGGTGATGGTGTGTATGAATTAAGAGAAGCTGTGAGAAATTTTATTAAAGATTGGGAAGGATTAGATTACAGTGTTGCTGAGGTTTTAATTGCTGCTGGTGGCAGACCTTTAATTTACACAATTTTTAGAACTATTGTTGATGCTGGTGATAAAGTAATTTATGCAGCACCAAGTTGGAATAATAACCATTACACACACTTATCAAACGCAGAACATTGTGTTATTGATTGTTTGGCAGAAAATAATTTTATGCCAACACCCAATGATATAAAACCACATATTAAAGGAGCGACACTTTTGTGCTTATGCACACCCCAAAACCCCACAGGAACTACATTAGATAAAAATAGTTTAGAACAAATTTGCGATTTAGTTTTGGAGGAAAACGCAAGCCGTGGTGATGATGAAAAAAAATTATATGTGATGTTCGACCAAATGTATTGGACATTAACTTTTGGCGATACACAACATCATAACCCAGTAAGCCTAAGACCTGCAATGAAAGAATTTACCATTTTTGTTGATGGTATTTCTAAAGCCTTTTCTGCAACAGGAGTTAGAGTTGGTTGGTCTATGGGTCCAGTTGAGGTTATTAATAAAATGAAGGCATTATTAAGTCATTTAGGAGCTTGGGCTCCAATGGCTGAACAAAAAGCTGTTGCTAAGTTTTTAACAGATAAAACAAGCATAGAAAATTATTTTATTTGGTTTAAAGCACAAGTGGAGCTTCGTTTACACAAAATTTACAATGGCATAATTGCACTAAAAAACAAAGGGTACAATGTTGATGCTATTGCACCACAAGCTGCAATTTACTTAACTATAAAAATTGATTTAGTTGGTAAAACAACCTCATCGGGAAAATTATTAGCTAAACAAACAGATGTTACTGATTATTTATTAAGCGAAGCAAAAATTGCTATAGTTCCTTTCTCTGCATTTGGAGCAGATGTAAATAGTTGTTGGTATAGAGTGAGCGTAGGTGTTGTTAAGATTGAGGATATTGAAAATGTAATAGACTCTTTAGAAAATGCCTTAAAACAATTGTCTTAATTTTTATTGTAAATAAAAATATATGGGCTTTTGCTTTTGTTGCGAATGTAAAAAGATACTTTCTTAGTAGATGTATGTATTTTATACTTATTTAAATCTATTACTTCGCTTGCTATACAAACATTTTTAAAACTTTCTACTTCGTAAAGAACAGTATTTAAGTTAATGATTGTTTGTTCTAGCTCTAATCTATCAAGACCATTTTTTTTTGTTACAACCAACAAGTCTCTGTTTTGATTTTTCATTAAATGTAATTTAAATGTTCCTAAGTTGCTTTTCTAACTGGACACATACAATGCTTGCTATAACTACCTTTACCACATGAACTAGTAATAATACTTATTGTTATAAGCATTACCAGTAACTTTATTGTGATATTATTTTTCATCAAGGCACTAAACTATATGTTTTTTTTATTATACGTTTGTTAATTATTACGAATTTGAAAAAAATTAACATTTTAATTGCACCACTCGATTGGGGTTTAGGACACGCTACAAGGTGTATTCCAATTGTTAAAGCACTAAAAAATGCTGGTTACAATGTTTTTATTGCTATAAATGACAAACAAAAATCACTACTGCAGCAAGAATTTGATGATGTAAAATTTATTCCACTTGAAGGATACAATGTCAAATACAGTAAGCAACCTCATTGGTTTGCATTAAAAATTATACTACAAATTCCTTCCATTTTATTAAGTATAAGAAGAGAGAAAAAATGGCTAAAAAAAATTGTAATTCAAGAGTCTATAGATTTAGTTATTAGTGACAACCGATTTGGGTTATATCACAAAACTATTCCATCAATTTTTATTACCCATCAATTAAATATAAAAGCCCCTTTTAAATGGATGGAGTCCTTTATT
>JBMLRA010000039.1:32848-46817 GCA_049241265.1 Chitinophagaceae bacterium | reverse complement strand
TATTAAAAATATCGTAAGTGGTATAAACCTCTGTTGCAGCAATAATTTGCAGTTGCTTCAACTGATTTTGAATAGCCTGATTTTTATTTTCAAAACCTTTTTTTTGTTTTATATAAATTCTTGTGTTCAAATATTTAAATTTAAAAACACAAATGAATGATTGTAGCTTAAAAAATCATTCACTTGTAGTAGTTTATTTATGGTAAACTGTAGAAACGCTCAACCTTATTTTGAGCATATACAAGTTTTTTCTATTTTATTCCTAGTTTATTAGCCAATGCTTGATACGTTTCTCTCAATGGTGCAATATCTCTTCTAAAAACATCTTTATCAAACTTTTGTTTTGTTGTAGCGTCCCATAACCTGCAGGTGTCTGGTGAGATTTCGTCTGCTAATAAAATATTTCCATCAACCGTTTTTCCAAATTCTAATTTAAAATCAATTAAATCAATACCAAAGTTTTTAAAATAAGACATTAACACATCATTTACTTGCAAAGCTTTCGCCTTAATTTCTTGAAGCTCCATCTGTGTAGCAATTTCAAGCACTTCAATATGGTCGTCATTCAACATTGGGTCACCAAGTGCATCATTTTTATAACACAATTCAATAATTGGTCGTTTCATTATATAACCTTCTTCTTTGCCGATTCTTTTTGCTAATGTACCTGCTGCAACATTTCGAACAATTACTTCTAGAGGAATAATTGTTACACTTTTTACCAATTGTTCAGTTTCTGATATCTTTTTAATAAAATGACTCTCTATGCCTTTATCTGCAATCATTTCAAAGAAAAAACTGCTGAATAAATTATTTAAAATTCCTTTGCCTTCTATATTATCTTTCTTAACCCCATTAAATGCTGTTGCATCATTTTTATATTCAATACGCAAGACATTTTCTTGATCTGTGCTGTAAACTTTTTTTGCTTTTCCTTCGTAAAGTAGCATTGTATATAATTGTTTTATTTAAAATGATTTTAAGCAAACATAGCTGCTTGCTTATTTTTTTAAGTTTATAATGAAATCAAGTTTTCAACTTCTTTCAAACATTCACCAATTGTTTCACCTAACAAGTTTATATGTCCCATTTTCCTGCTCATCTTAGCCTCTGCTTTTCCATACAAATGCAGTTTATGTTTTCCAATTTTTTCTCTATCCATTAAATGCTTGTCTTCTCCAAGAATATTTAGCATAACACAAGGAGAACTCAACTTTGTATCGCCTAAAGGCAAATTACAAACAGCTCTGATGTGTTGTTCAAATTGAGATGTTATACAAGCATTTATTGTGTAATGACCAGAATTGTGAGGACGTGGAGCCAATTCATTCACCACTAATTTATCACCACATAAAAACAACTCAATTGCCAATGTACCTATGAGATTTAAGTGAATAGCAAGTTGTTTTGCTAGCGATATAGCTTTTTCTTCTGCATAGTGTGAAACCCTTGCAGGAACAATACTTTCAAATAATATTTGATTTCTATGAATATTTTCTGCTACTGGAAAAGTAGCTATTTCGCCTTTGGCATTTCTGCATACAATTACAGATAATTCTTTCTCAAATTTGATAAATTCTTCTGCTACATAATCTATATCAGCATTATATTTCTCTTTTGCAAATATTTTCAGGTCTTCAATATTATTTATAACATATTGTCCTTTACCATCGTAGCCACCAGTAGCTGTTTTAATTACTGTTTTAGTAGGATGCAGTTGAAAATTTTCTACAAACAAATCCAGCTCGCCTTGGTTTGTAATTACCTTGTAATTAACAGTATTTAAACCAGCTTTATTAATCTCACTTTTTTCTACTATCCTGTTTTGAGTTATTTCAAGTAATCTACTAGTTTGAGGCAATTTTGGGGCAAGTGTTTCGGCTACTTTTATATTTACATTTTCAAATTCATATGTAATTACATCGCAACTTTCAAGTAATTCTTTTGCTGCTTCAATGTCATCGAATGCTGCTACAATTTGCTTGTCTGCAACTTGACCACATGGACAGTTTGGCGTTGGATCGAGCACTACAATATTATAGCCCATTTCTCTTGCAGCAAGAGCCATCATTCTCCCTAATTGTCCCCCACCTAATATGCCTATTGTTTGTATCATTATATAAACTAAAAAAGACAGGCACACGCCTGTCTTTTTATATATTAAATTTTATGAAAAGTAGTTTTTTGTTCTTCGCTTCATCGCTGCAAACTTAAGGGCTTCTTTTAATAGATAACAATTTCTTAATAATAGTTCATAAAAAATTAACATTAAGTCTTAATCGAGCAATAAACTGTCATTATCGTCAATCATATTTAAGTTAATGCTATCAGCACCCGCTATACCCTCAATACTACCTCTTATATGAGTTGCATTTAGCAGCACTTTCTCTAATTGTTTTTCTCTTGATTTCCAAATTCTTTCCATGGCATCCCGCTCTTTTTGTATTGAAAGTTTCATACTCATAAAGCCTTCTCTAATGGCTTTCCATTGTTCTCCAAATTCATTCCCAACTAAATAATCGTATAACATAACCATTTTATCTCCTTGGTTATGCTGACTTTTTTTAACTTCAAATATTTTTAGTAAGGCATTTCGTAGCAAAGCAGCTACACTTTTGATTTCTGAAAATGTACATATATAAACACCATCTTTTTCACCAAAACGATCCATATCTTTTGGCAAAGATTGGGTTACTATTACTGCTATATCAGCACCTAGGTTTCGCATATCGGTTTTTAATTTTTCTATCCAGTCGTTTGCAAAATCCTTGGTTCGTTTGCTTTCATAAATAATTTTTCCAGCCTCAACTCCCAATCGATTATGAATAATTTGTACACAATCAGCTCCTTTTACCCCTTTACCAACTTCTTCTATTTTATCAAAAGGGAAGGTTGAACGCAATAAATCCTCTAACAATAATTCTTGAACCTCGCCTTGCAGCTGCATACTTACTTGCTCTGCTTTTTGTTTCATTTGCTCGGCAAGTTTTCGTTGATCTTCAAGTTGCTTGTCTTTTTCAGCTAACTTTAATTGAAATTCCATTTGCAGTTGTTGCATTCTCTGCTCTTCATTTTTCCTAACTTCAAACGAAAGTTTCTCTCTTTCCTCAAGCAATTTTTTCTGAACTGATATTTCTAGTTCTTCCTCTCTATTCTTAAGTTCTCTTTCTTTAGTTAAATACTCTGCTTCTTTTTTCCTAGCTTCTTTCAATTTTTCTTCTTTTTCAGCATCAGATTCTTTTAATTGTTTAATAGTATTTTCAAAATCAATTGCAATTGATTTTTTTATTGATTCTTGTAAAATTGCTTTTTCTTGTTTTAGTTTCACTTCAATTTCTGCTTCTTTAGCTTGAAGTTGCTGCTGAAATTGCATTTCTTTTAACTTAAATTCATCATCTTTCTTTTTTTGCCATTCAATCACTTCACTCCTAAGTTCTTTTTTTATTTCATCACGCATTCCATCAGCAGGTTCAAATGAGTGATTACAATTGGGACAAGTAATAGTAAACGAAGTCATAAAAAATATTTCAGCAAATCTATTAGTTAATGATAATTCAAAAACGCAAAATGAGCTATGATTGAGTAAACACAATAGACCTTTATCTTGTAAGAGCTCAAAGAATTTGATTTAAACCCTGATTCAAGTAATTAAAATTGAGTGAAATAATAGATATCTTATCTACAAAATCAGGGATATTCACTAGTGCCTTATGTTATGAATAAGATTGGGGTTGCTTAAGTTACTGATAAAGCAGAATTGGCTAATACAAAAAAAATTGAACATATTTGATGTAACCCAAATTTTTATTGAAATAACTACAAAAAATTATTAAAGACTTTATTTTAACACTGCAATTAATACATCGAAACAAGGATTAGTGAGATTCTAATAATCTTAATGCAAACATTTTGTTAAATTAATTTTTAATAAATGGATTTAACAATGTTAATTTGCTTAACGAAAAATAAAACTTGCTAATTATGAAAAGACTATCTAGTTATCTCTTAATGTTTGTGGCTGTTTTTTTAACATTTACAGCTAATGCTCAAAAAGGAACTTCGGTTTCGGGTACTGTTAAACTTACAAAATCTGGCGATGGCATCGCAGCTGTTTCTGTTACTATTAAAGGCGGAACTGCTGGTACATTTACAGATGATAAAGGAAATTTTAAATTTACAACTGCACAAAAGCCGCCATTTACTTTGGTGTTTTCATCTGTTGGTTATGGAAGTAAAGAAGTAATATTTAAAGGCGATATTGTAAATGTTGAATTATCTACTGTTGAAACTTTAGGACAAGAAGTTGTGGTTTCAGCAACACGATCTCAAGAAAGAATTTTGGAAAGTCCCGTATCTGTTGAAAGAATGGGGCCTGCTGCAATTCGCAATGTTGCTGCACCAAATTATTACGATGCTCTTGCAAATTTTAAAGGAGTAGATATGACCACATCAAGTATGAACTTTAGAACAATTAGTACTAGAGGTTTTAACGGTAGTGGTAATTTACGTTTTAATCAATTGGTTGATGGTATGGATAACCAAGCACCAGGTTTAAATTTTGCAGTAGGAAGTATTGTTGGGCCTACACAACTTGATGTTGATAATGTTGAATTGTTGCAAGGAGCTTCATCAGCATTGTATGGTTCTGGTGGTATGACAGGTACATTATTAATGACGAGCAAAAACCCATTCAAATACCAAGGTTTAAGCTTTCAAGTTAAAGGAGGAGCTAACCATATAGACGAAAAGCAAACTAAAATGGCTGCTTTTCATAACTGGGATATTAGATGGGCAAAAAAACTATCTGAAAAATTTGCCTTTAAAATTGGAGCTGAATTAACTACTGGGCAAGACTGGCAAGCGAATGATTATAGAAATTTAAAAAGAAATAATGTTCTTTCAGAATTAAAAGATGGTACACGTGCTACAGATCCTAACTATGATGGTGTAAATGTTTTTGGAGATGAAGCAAGTGCAAGTATGCAGGCTTTTGCTCAAGTTGCAATATTTGGCCCTGCAAATACCTCTTTACCTGCAGTAATTAGTGCATTGGGAGGCAGTCCATCTCAAGCACAAATAATTAATTATTATGCATCAACTGCAAGTCCTTTACAACCTTTTGCTGTAGGACTTAGAAACAATTTATTTGGTGGTCAATTTGTTAGTAGAACAGGTTATGATGAAAAAGATCTTGTAGATTATAATAACTACAATTTAAAATTGAATGGTGCTATACACTATAAATTAACTAACGACATTGAAGCATCATTAACAGCAAATTATGGAACTGGTACAACTGTGTACACAGGTGCTGATAGATACTCTATAAAAAACTTGAAATTAGGTCAATACAAATTCGAGTTAAGAGCTAAAAACTGGTTTTTAAGAGCTTATACTACTCAAGAAAACTCAGGAGATGCCTATACTGCAACAACAGCTGCAGTAGCAATTAATAGTGCTTGGAAGTCAAATACTACTTGGTTTAGTCAATATGTTGGAATGTATGCAGGTGCTAGAATTGGTGGTGCTACAGATGCACAAGCTCATGCAGCTGCTAGAAATTTAGCTGAAACAGGAAGATATTTACCTGGTTCACAACAATTTAAAGATGCCTTTAATGAAGCTATAGCAAAACCAATAAGCAAAAATGGTGCTAAATTTGATGATCAAACAAGCCTTTACCATTTTGAGGGTCAATACAATTTTTCAAAAATTAAAGTTGTAGATATTATGGTTGGTGCTAGTTACAGAAAGTATTCTTTAAACTCTAACGGAACAATTTTTGCTGATACAACTGGCAAAATTGGAGTAGATGAATATGGTGGATATGTTCAATTACAAAAGCGTTTATTAGAAGACAAACTAAAATTAACTTTATCTGGTAGATATGACAAAAGTCAAAATTTTGAAGGACGTTTTACACCAAGATTCACTGCTACATATAAAGTTGCAGAAAATAATTTCGTTCGTGCTTCAGTACAACAGGCATATCGTTTCCCATCTTTACAAGATCAATGGATTAACTTAAGAACACCATCATCTGTTTTAATCGGAGGTTTATCGAATTTTAATACATTATACAATTTCTCAGGCAACCCTGCTTACACGGCAGAAAGTATTGTTGCTTTCAGAAATTCAATTGCAAGCGGTACTCCAAATATTTCTTTGTTAAAAGCAGCAACTTTTACTGAAATTAAGCCAGAGACGTCAACATCTTTTGAAATTGGTTACAGAGGTGTAATTAAGAAGAAAGTGTTGGTAGACGCTTATGTTTATTATAGCCAATTTAAAAACTTTATTGCTCGTGCAGCTGTTGGTCGTGGACAAAGTACAAATCCTGTAACTGCTATTCAGTTTTTAGCTAGTCCATTTACAACAGATAACTATTCGTTTGTAGTGAATACTTCAAACGATGTTAATGCAGTTGGATGGGGCGTTAGTGCTGAATACAAATTCTACAAAAACTATGTTTTTACAGGTAATGTATCTGGAGATCAATTACAAAACGTAGATGCTAACCTTGTTACATTCTACAACACTCCAAAATTAAGATTTAATGCAGGTGTTAGCAATGCTAATGTTTACAAAAATTGGGGCTTTGGTGCGAATTACAGATGGCAAGATAAATTTACTTGGGAAGGTACTTTTGGCACAGGTGATGTACCTGCTTATGGTACTGTTGATGGATTTATTAGTTACAAATTTGCTCCTATAAAAAGTTTAGTAAAAGTTGGTGCTACTAACTTGTACAACAAATATTATAGAAGTGCATTTGGTAACCCACAAATTGGTGGAATGTACTACGTAAGTTTTGGTTACAATGTGTTTTAATAGCACGACTTACTTTTAAGATTTTATTATTAAATAATGAAAAATCCTCTGCATTTGCAGGGGATTTTTTATTATCCATTACCTTCGATTTGTGATACCACAACCACTTATACAATCTTTACAAAAAATCGAAGGGTTTAATGAAAATTCATTCATTGAAGCTCACAAAATAAACACTCAAATAACATCTATTAGGCTGAATCAGTTTAAAGGTAATTTGGAATTTGCAATTGATGAGGAACAACATCAAACCTCAATTATTCCTTGGTGCAAATTGGGAAGATATTTACAGCAGAGACCATCTTTTACATTTGACCCTCTATTTCATGCAGGGGCATATTATGTACAAGAAGCTAGTAGTATGTTTTTATGGGAAATTTTAAAACAAATTTGTGGGGAATTATCCAATAATATTGTTTTAGACCTTTGTGCAGCACCAGGCGGCAAAAGTACTTTATTGTCAAACTTTTTTCATAATGGGTTTATTATTAGCAATGAAGTTATTAAGCAAAGAGCTTCAGTATTAGTTGAAAATGTAACTAAATGGGGTAGTGATAATATTATTGTAACTAACAATGACCCTAAGGATTTTAAGCCATTAAAAAGTTTTTTTGATTGTATTGTGATTGATGCACCATGCAGCGGTAGTGGATTGTTTAGAAAAGATGCAAAAGCCATTGAAGAATGGAGCGAAGAAAATGTAAATTTATGCAGCGGCAGACAAAAAAGAATTATTGCAGACATAACAGATTGCTTAAACGAAAATGGGCTACTAATTTATTCTACTTGCTCCTACTCTAAACAAGAAAATGAAGATGTTTTGGATTGGATTTCTGAAAATTATGACCTAGAAACCATAAAAATAAATATTGCAAATGATTGGGGGATTGTAGAAACACAATCAGATGTTCACAAAAATTGGGGGTATAGATTTTATCCATATAAAGTAAAAGGAGAGGGTTTTTTTATTGCTGCATTTAGAAAAAAAACTGCCGGTGAAACTAGCTATAAATTAAAAGAAACCATTTTAACCAAACCCCTAAAACAAGAAATTGAAATAGCTAAAAATTTTACACAAATAAGTGATACTTTCTTTTATTTTAAACATCAGGATTTTATAAAAGTTTTCCCATCAATATTTCAAAAAGAACTGCAAATTATTGCTAGTTATTTATACATAAAAAAGGCTGGTATTGCTGTTGGTATGCTTAAGGGAAAAGATTTGATTCCTGCACACGAACTAGCTATGAGCTACGTTGATTTAAACCATATTACATATTTTGATATTAATAAAGACGATGCATTACAATATTTAAGTAAAAAAGAAGTTAATATAAGTAGTAAATCCATTGGTTGGGCATTGATAAAGTATGAACATATTGCACTAGGTTGGATAAAAGTTTTGCCAAATAGAATAAATAATTATTACCCAATTGAGTGGAGAATTTTAAAAAGCATTGTATAAAGTAAATTAAAGGAAATGAGAGCAGTAAAAATATCGTTATTACTAGTTAGCCTAATAATTAAATCATCCAGCTTTTCACAAGGTAATATGATAACGCATATAATAAAGCCTAAGGAGTCTATCAGTAGTATTGCAAGATTATATAATGTGAGCAAGGATGAACTATTTAGGCTTAACAACCTAAATGAAAGAACTATATTGCATATAGGACAAAAAATTGTAATAAGTGTAAATGGTAAAGCTGCACCAGCACCAAAAATTGTTGAAACAAAACCAACAAATACAATTCCAGCAACAATACCAAGCAATAAAACCCAACATTTGGTAGTAGCTGGTGATAATCTATCAAGAATTGCAAAGCAATATCAGGTATCTGAAAAACAACTTAAAGATTGGAATGGTTTGAAAAATGATATTATTAAAGTGGGTGCTTATTTAGTGGTTGCTGGCAGTGCTAACATTACAGCTGGTCAAAATACAGCTAAAAGTGAAATAAAACCAATTCAAGAAGATGTAAAAACGGCCAAAATTGAAACTCCAATTAAAAAAGCAGAGCCACCTGTTGTTATTGCACAAACAGTTAAACCTGTAATTATAGAGAAGCCAATTGAAAAAGAAAATAAACCAGACCCTGCTGCTCCACCTACTGCAACAATCAATAAAAAAGGGAGCGACTTTTTTGAAAGTCAATATAGCACTTCACAAAATACTATTGAGGGATTAAGTGGAACTTTTAAAACAATTGCAGGCTGGCAAGACAAAAAATATTATGTACTACTAAATGGTGCACAAAGTGGTAGTGTGGTAAAAGTATCTGCAAACAATAAAACCATTTACGCTAAAGTATTGGGTCCTTTACCAAATATTAAAGAAGATAATAATCTAACTTTAAGGGTTAGTAATGCAGCTGCTGCAGCCTTAGGAATTGTTGATAATAAATTTAATGCTAAAGTTGAATATTGAGATAGAATATATATATAGTTCCCTAAAATAAAAAAAGGGCCAGGATAGAAATCCAGCCCCGTTTTTAAAATCCAATATCCTATGAAAAACCAGTGCAAATATAGGCTTCTTTTTTAAAGAACCAAATGCTTCTAGGTATTTTTTACAATTTATTGTTAATCTTTTGTTTGCTCTGTGATATAATCAATTTGGCTTGCAATTTCATTTGCATTGTTAGCTTTTGCCTTTTGCGATTCCTTAGCTTTTTTAATCTCAAGAAGTCCTTTATTCAAAATCTCTTTAATTCCCTGACCATAAGGTGCCACCATATCTCTAAACTTAACTAATTGATCAAAACCTTTCTTGAACTTTTCTGTATCGTTAACTCTTCCTAAGTAAAAAGCAAAATTGCCAAATCCATTAAACTTTTCCATTAAACCAACACTTTCATACTTTTTAAGCATTTCTTCAAAATCAGCATCAGTTTTAGTTAAAATTTCCCCTTTTTCAATAGCAGCTTTCAAGCGACCTTTTGCATCAACTTTCAATTGAGGTAATAGTTTTAATGCAGCATTAGCATCTAATTCAATTAATCCATCAAGTGCAGCACCTGCAACACTGTAAGACGAATCTTTAGTAGCCGCATTAAGCATTGGTAAATATTGAGGATTTTTTAGGCTAACTAAAAAGTCAATTGCTTCGGCCCTTACTGTTTTGTTTTTATCGTTATTAGCAATGCCTTCAATAGTTTTAATCACACCTACATCAACACTAGTGTCTTGTAAAACACTCAATGCCTTTTTTCTTAAGCTATGGTATGGATCTTTTAACGCAGTAATCATTAAATCCATTGCCCCAACTTCTGATTTATTCTTTGATGCATATTCAAGTGCTTGTTTTCTATCCAAATATTTACCAGCCTGTTTATACTGAATAATATATTGTTGCATAGTCTTCTTTTCCTTCTTCTCTGCCAATAAAACATTATCAGCATCAAATTTTACAAAATCAGGAGCTGTAGCAGATGGAATTTTGATTGTATCAAGTTTATTTTCAATCCAAACATCGTGTCTTGTTTTTTCTTTACCAGTATATACGTCAATAGCAACAGGTATTTTAAAGAGCTTAGTGCTATCTTGAGTTTGTTTTACAATAATGTTTATTTGTTTTGATGTAGCATCATATTCGTTGGTAATTGATAGTTTTGGGTGTCCACTATTAAAATACCATTGGTTAAAAAACCAATTCAAATCTTTTCCTGTAATCGCTTCAAAAGCTAAACGAAGTTTGTGTGCTGAACCTGTTCCAAACTTATTGTCTGTAAGGTACTTGTTTAGCGATTTAAAGAACGCACTATCACCAATGTAATTTCGAAGCATATTTAATATGCGTCCACCTTTTTGATAACTTACTAAATCGAACATATCTTCTTTATCTCTGTAATAGAAACGTACTAAATCTTTTTTACTACTATTGCCTCTAATGTATGCTTGCATTTCATTATCGTTTTCTTCTCCAGCAGCATCTGCACCATATTTATATTCTTGCCATAAATATTGGCTATAATCAGCAAAGCTTTCATTCACTGTTAAATTACTCCAACTTTCAGCAGTTACATAATCACCAAACCATTGGTGAAACAATTCGTGAGCAATAGTCCCTTCCCAAATGTTACCATCTGTTAATTCTCTTAAGTTTTGCTGTGCAGATTCTTGATGCAGCGTAGCTGTAGTATTTTCCATTGCACCACTAACATAGTCTCTACCAGTAATTTGCGAATATTTAACCCAAGGATATTCAACCCCTGTAACTTTTTCGCTGAAGAATTTCATCATTTCTGGTGTATTACCAAATATCTTTTTTGCTGCATTGGCATATTCTTTTTCTACATAGTAGTTTACTTCTTTGCCTTTGTAAGTATCTTTTATTACTGCAAAATCGCCAACACCAATAAAAAATAAATAAGGGGCGTGTGGTAAATCCATTTTCCAATAATCTGTTCTTGTTTTATCTGCATTTGGTGTTTGAGAAACCAACTTACCATTAGAAAGGGTAACATATTTAGATGGAACTGTTAAGTAAAATTCTTGTGTGGTTTTTTGATTGGGTTTGTCAATGGTAGGTACCCATACACTTGTAGCTTCTGTTTCACCTTGTGTCCAAATTTGTGTGGGTTTATCTTTCTCCTCCCCTTTTGGATTAATAAAATACAAACCTTTTGCATCTTTAATAGCAGCACTGCCGGTTGATGCAAACTCGTTTGGCTTTGCTGTATAATCAATGTAAACAGTGTAAGTTTCATTTGCTTTATACTCCTTGTCAAGTTGAATTTTTAAAACCAAATCATCTTCATAATTATATACCAAGGGTATATTTTTAGCACCAGTTTTTAGTATTTCAACACTATTAATATCCATTCCTTTAGCATCAAGGTTAAGTGTTTTTGTTGAATAAAAGTGTGGTCTTAAGGTAATCCAAACTTTACCATTTAATTGTGCTTTTTCGTAATCAAATTTAGCCTGCAATTTGGTGTGCACCAAGTTATTGCTTTTCGTTTCAAATGCTCGGTATTGCTTTTTCCAAGCATCGTCTTTTGATGCTAATGGCATTTGAGCAAAAGATGCAGTTGCCACTAATACAGTAATTAGCGTTAGTATTTTTTTCATTATTTATAGTTTGCGGTAAAGATAAGTGTGTGTTAAAAAGTAAAATAAAAAATTGATTAACGATAAAATTTAAGGATGGAAGTAGCTTAGTATAGTGTAAAAGAAATTGCTAATAGTTAAACTTAAAATATTTTTTATTGATAGCTAACATTAGTAAGAAAATACAAAATGAAGAAAATGTTTTCCTGTAGGTATATTTTTGGTACATCCTTTACAAAAATTGCATTGCCTTCTAATTAACCCGCTTAATGTATATACAAAGCGTATTTGAAAATATTTAGTGTCATTGTGTCTATTTGAATTTAATTTGTAAAAAATAAAGCAATGTTGAAATTTGCAAAACTGTTTTTTTTGCTATTAATTACTTTTGCTGCCACTGCACAGAGCAAGTATTTTGTTTTTATAGAGAACACTTTAAAACAACCTTTTAGCATCAAGGTAGATAACAGACATTTTGAAAATGATGGGAAAAGTTTTATTAATATTCCAAGATTAGATAATGGAACTTACACCCTGCTAATATCTACAAACAATAGCAAAGACAATAAATTTACCATAGAAATAAATGGCAACGATTTAGGCTTTGCACTAAAACAAAACGCTAATGGCGATTGGGTTTTATTTGATATAAACAGATTTGTGACCATAGAACAAACCTCAGTTTCATTTCCCATCAACAAACAAGAATTGGAGGTAAAGAAAGATGAAGTTATAATATCAAACCCAATAATAAAACAGCCAATTACTCAGGTAGAACCTAAACCTACAATTAAAAATATAGATACAATTGCTGTAAAGCCAATAGCTGATAATAAACCAATTGATAAAAAAATAAGCAAGCTTTATCAAAAGGAAAGAAAAGATGGATTAGACCAAGTATATGTTGATGCTACAAGCAAAAACAACGACACTATTGCAATTTTTATTCCATTTGAAACAAAAAAAATTGATACTACTAAAGAAGTTTCACCAACAGTTAAGATAGAACAAAAAATGGAAATCCCTAGTACTGATACTACTAGAAAAGCAATTACAGAAAATGTTTGTAAACATAATGCTACTGAAAGTGAAGTAGCTGACTTTAGTGCTAAACTTCAAGTTGTTACTCTTTTAAAAATTAAACTTAAAACATCGGGTGTAGTGTTAAAAGAAAAATGTTTTACAGTAAATCAAATAAAAAGATTAAGTGTTTTGTTTGCAAATGATAGTGGTAAATTAAACTTTTTTAAACTGGCACAAACTGCTGTATCAGATATTAAAAATTTTCCACTACTAGAGAAAGAACTATCAGATGATTTAATGAAACAAGAGTTTAGAGCACTAATCAACCCTCAATAAAATGCCAAGATATTTTTTAGAGGTTGCATACAAAGGCACTAATTATAATGGCTTTCAAATTCAGCAAAATGCCAATACCATACAAGCAGAGGTTGAAAAAGCATTACAAACTTTATTTAAAGAAAGCTTTGAATTAACAGGCTCTTCACGTACAGATGCTGGTGTACATGCCTTGCAAAACTTCTTTCATTTTGACACACACATAGAAATTGCTTCTAATAAAATTTACAACCTAAATGCTATTTTGCCTAATGATATTATTGCAAAAAGTATTTACAAAGTAGCTAGCGATAAACATTGCCGATTTGCAGCAGAAGGCCGAGAGTATAAATATTTTATTTACACCAAAAAAAATCCTTTTCTGCAGGACAGGGCTTATTTTTTTCCTTACACTTTAAACACTAATTTGTTGCACGAAGCAGCAGCCATTTTACTTACACATACCGATTTTACCTCTTTTTCAAAAAAGCATACACAAGTAAATAATTTTAACTGCAATATATCAATTGCAAAATGGATTGTTGAGAATGATTGTTTGGTATTTAATGTTAAAGCTAATCGATTTCTACGTGGAATGGTAAGGGCATTAGTAGCTACAATGTTAAAGGTGGGTAGAGGGCAAATAAGCATTGAGGATTTTAAACAAATTATAGCAGCAAAAGATTGCTCAAAAGCTTATTTTGATACACCTGCACACGGCTTATTTTTGGTAAAAGTGGATTATGAA
>JBMLRA010000039.1:0-32748 GCA_049241265.1 Chitinophagaceae bacterium | reverse complement strand
AGCTTATTTTGATACACCTGCACACGGCTTATTTTTGGTAAAAGTGGATTATGAAAAAGCGTAAATGGTGATTGGGAATGAATAATAAACAGTTTAAAAATTGGAATTAATAACCAATAACTATCGTTTAATAAAATATGTCATCAATAACAATACATTCATCAATTGTAAGTGGAACGATGCAAGCTCCACCATCAAAAAGTTGTATGCAACGTGTTTGTGCTGCAGCATTATTAAAAGGTGGAGAAACTGTTATTGAAAATTATGGAATTAGCAACGATGATAAAGCTGCTATTGAAATTACAAAACAATTGGGTGCAGATTTAAAATTTGAGGATAATAAATTAATAATCAATAGCAAATTTTCAATAATCAATAATCAACAATCAATAATCAATATTGATTGTGGTGAAAGTGGTTTATCGTTACGAATGTTTACACCTATTGCAGCCTTATTGAATCAAGAAATATTGATTACAGGAGAAGGGAGCTTGTTAAATAGACCTATTGACTTTTTTGATGAAATTTTACCACAACTTGATGTAAAAGTTGAAACAAAAAATGGCAAACTTCCTATTAATATAAAAGGGGCTCTTCAACCACAAAATATTGAAATTGATGGCTCGCTAAGTTCACAATTTTTAACAGGATTATTGTTTGCATACTCTTATAAAAAAGAAAACGCTATTATTAAAGTAAACAACCTTAAAAGCAAGCCCTATATAGATTTAACGCTACAAGTAATGGAAGATTTTGGTTTAAATGTTCCAGTAAATAAAGACTATAAAGAATTTGTTTTTTCCCAATACCCAATACCTAATACCCAATACCCAGTTAACTACACCATAGAAGGTGATTGGAGCAATGCATCATTTTTGTTAGTTGCAGGTGCCATAGCTGGAGAAATTACTGTTGCAGGTTTAAATATTAACTCTACCCAAGCAGATAAAGCAATTATTGATGTGCTAAAAAAGGTAGGGTGTAAGTTGTTGATTACTGCAAGTGAAATTAGCGTTGCAACTTCAGCTGTTGGTTTAAATGCTTTTAGTTTTGATGCAACTCACTGTCCAGATTTATTTCCTCCATTGGTGGCTTTAGCAAGTTGTTGCAATGGCGTTTCTACTATTAAAGGCGTTACTAGGTTGCTTCATAAAGAAAGTAATAGAGCCATTAGTTTGCAGCAAGAGTTTGGCAAAATGGGTGTAACCATTACCATTGATAACGACACTATGTTTATTGAAGGAACAAGAAACATACAAGCTAATAAAGTAAATTCACACAACGATCACCGCATTGCAATGGCTTGTGCTGTAGCTGCATTAAAAGCCAATGGAAATATGTTTATTGAAAATGCACATGCCATCAATAAATCATACCCTAATTTTTACGATGATTTGAAAGGCTTAGGAGCTATTGTAGCATAACAACTAACAGAAATAATATTATATCATCACACAATGAACACTCATTTTAACACTATTATTATTGGCAAAGGATTGGTAGGCAGTGCAGCTGCAAAATACTTGTCTGCAACAAACAAAGACATTGCTATTATTGGTCCAGATGAACCCAATGAAAATGATGAATCAATTGTGTATGCTAGCCACTACGATCAAGCTCGTGTGCAAAGAATAATTGGTAAAGATGCAGTGTGGACTAAGCTAAATCTCGATTCAGCTAATGAATACAAATCCATTGAAAATCAAACTGGAATTCAGTTTCATCATCCTGTAGGTTGTTTATACGTTTATCCTTATGGTAGTGATGATTATTTAAAAAATGCACCAATACTTAGTAAAGATTTTAACTTATCGTTTAAGAATTATGATAATAGTGCAGCAATTAATAACGATTTTAAAGCGTTTAGATTTCCCTATAATTCACAAGGATTACTTGAAACTTCACCTGCAGGTTATATTAATCCAAGACTATTGCTACAAGCACAATTACAAATTTATAAAACCAATAATGGAACAGTAATTAAAGACACTGTAATATCCATTTCTCATTCAAAAAAACTATTTACTATCAACACTAATAAAGGGGATATTTATACTGCTGAAAAAGTGTTAGTAGCAACAGGTTCTTTTATTAATTATCTTAATATTTTACCACAAAAATTACAATTACAAACTAAAAACGAAGTAATTATTTTGGTAAAAGTTAGTGAAGAATATGCAAAATCTGTATCGCTACTTCCCTCTTTATTATACGAAATTGATGATGCTGAAACACAAGGTATTTATATGATTCAGCCAGTATTATATCCAGATGGAAACTACTATTATAAAATTGGTAGTAATACTAATGATGATTTTTATTTTGATTCACTAGAACAAGTGCAGCATTGGTTTAAAAATGGCAATGCCGATAGTTATAAACCAATTTTAACAAAAGCAATTAAAAAAATTGTACCCGATTTACAAATTGATGAAGTGATTATTAAAAAATGTATCATCAGTTGGACTGCACATAAAAGACCCTACATTGGAGAAACCACACAGAAAGATTTATATGTTGCAGGTGGCTGTAATGGTTATTCAGCAATGTGTTCAGATGCTATTGGCAGTGTGGCATCTCACCTTATTCTAAATGGTAAAATGCCAACTGGTTATAAAGATGATGCTTTTGAATTGGTGTATGGGTAGATAAAATATTAAAAATACCTTTTACACAATCTTTTCTGCACCAAAATATGGTTGTAACACTTTTGGTATAACAATGCCCTCTTCAGTTTGATTATTCTCAATAAGTGCTGCATAAATACGTGGCAATGCTAATGAACTGCCATTTAAAGAGTGTGTTAGTTGCATTTTACCATCAGCATTTTTATATCTGCATTTTAAACGATTGGTTTGAAATGCTTCAAAGTTACTTACACTGCTCACTTCTAGCCATTTTTGTTGTGCTGTGCTAAACACCTCAAAATCGTAAGTCAAAGCACTAGCAAAACTCATATCACCACCACACAATGCTAAAATTCTATAAGGCAACTCAAGGCTTTGAATTAACTTTTCAACGTGGGCAACCATTTCATCTAGTACTTCATAGCTTTTTGCTGGGTCAACAATTTGTATTATTTCTACTTTTTCAAACTGATGAACTCTATTTAATCCACGCACATCGCTACCAAAACTTCCTGCTTCTCTTCTAAAGCAAGGACTGTATGCTGTCATCTTAATTGGCAAATCACTTTCTTTAACAATGGTATCTCTGTATATATTGGTAACAGGCACTTCTGCAGTCGGTATTAAATAAAAATTATCTGCCGTTGCATGATACATTTGTCCTTCTTTATCTGGCAATTGACCAGTGCCATAAGCACTAGCTTCATTCACCATATAAGGTGGAATAAATTCTGTGTAACCTGCATCAGTGTTAAAGTCTAGGAAATATTGAGATAATGCACGTTGTAATTTTGCACCTTTTCCTTTATACAAAGGAAAACCACTACCAGTAATTTTTGCACCCGTTTCAAAGTCAACTAAATTGTACTGTTTAATTAATTCCCAATGTGGCTTTGCACCTTCATAAAGTGTAGGAATTTCACCAGCTTTTTTAACATTAACATTCTCTTCTGGTGTTTTACCAATTGGCACTTTTGCACAAGGTAAATTTGGAAGAATAACTAAAGTATCAGTTAATTTTTTTTCAATAGTTTCAAGTGCTTCACTGTGCTTTCCAACTTCCAACTTCCAATTTCCAACTTCCAATTTCAAGGCTTCGGCCTCATCTTTTTTTCCTGTTGCCATTAACTTTCCTATCTCCTTAGATGCAGCATTAATTTTTGCTTGTGTATTATCAAAATCTACTTGTGTTTTTTTTCTTTCATCATCTAAAGCAATAATTTCGTCAACAAGTTCTAGTTGTTTAAAATGTTTTACTGCTAATCTTTCTTTAACAAAATTTGGATTATTCCTTAATGTTCCTACCTGTAACATATTTATATAAAAATTTGTGGCGAAGATAAGTGTTACAGGTGCTATGTAACATCTGTCACAAAAAACATCTTTTTAAATCCGTTACTTTGCAATTAATATGAGCAAAGCATCAAAAGTTCCCAATTATTTAGTAAGTGCATTAACCAATAAATGTCCACGTTGCAGAGAAGGCTATTTGTTTAAAACAACAAATGCTTACGATTTTAAAAATGTAGTAGAAATGAATGAAAAATGCCCAGTTTGTGGGCAAAGAACAGAAATTGAAGTGGGTTTTTATTACGGAACAAGTTATGTTAGTTATGCTTTAGGTGTGGCTTTTGTAGTATCAGTTTTTGTTGCATGGTATGTTTTAATTGGTTTTTCAATAGATGACAACAGGTTATTTTGGTGTATGGGAACTGCTATTGCAGGATTAGTGATTTTACAACCTATTTTAATGCGATTATCAAGAAGTTTATGGTTGAGTTGGTTTGTTAAATACGATGCAAATTGGAAAAATCACAAAGTTGAAGAACCTGAACGTTTAATTCAATAATTTATCTTCAAAATTTCACAAGATATTTCAGTATTGCTTTAATCTGTATGGTTGTTTTTAAATTCTATACAATCTTAGTTTTTGCAAACTACTTTTTTCTGTTATGTTTGCACGACCTCGAATATTTTTTAAAGGTCGCTTTGACTTATAATTGACTCCCTTTTTTACTCAATTTTTTGTACTTATGTAATTGTTTGTATTGCAAACTTTACATAGTAATTTGCTTTTGTATCTAAGCGATTCAATTATCTTTCTCAAAACAAATAATAACTAGTAAAACTTTTTTATGTCAAAATATATATTCGTTACAGGCGGCGTTACCAGTAGTTTAGGAAAAGGAATTATAGCTGCTAGTCTTGCTAAACTTTTACAAGCAAGAGGCTTTAAAGTGACTATTCAAAAATTCGATCCTTATATAAACGTAGATCCAGGAACTTTAAATCCGTATGAACATGGTGAATGTTTTGTAACTGAAGATGGTGCAGAGACTGACTTAGATTTGGGACATTATGAGAGATTTCTAAATATATACACATCACAAGCAAATAATGTAACTACTGGAAGAATTTATCAAACTGTAATCAACAGGGAACGTGCTGGTGATTTTCTGGGTAAAACAGTGCAAGTTGTACCTCATATTACCGATGAAATAAAGCGTAGAATGCAGTTGATTGGTAAAACTGGTGAGTATGACATTGTAATTACAGAGTTGGGTGGAACTGTTGGCGATATTGAAAGTTTACCATTTATAGAAGCTGTTCGTCAATTGCAATGGGAACTGCCAGAAGAAGATGTACTTGTGATTCATTTGACATTGGTTCCATATTTAAAAGCAGCTAAAGAACTTAAAACAAAACCAACACAACATAGTGTTAAAATGCTTAGTGAAACTGGTGTACATCCAGATATTATTGTTTGTAGAACTGAAGAAATTTTAGGCAACGATATTAAAAATAAAATTGCTTTATTTTGTAATGTAAAGCCCGAAGCTGTTATTGAAGCAATGGATGCTAGTACTATCTATGAAGTGCCTTTGCTAATGCTAAGAGAAAAATTGGATGTGATTACAATGAAAAAATTAGGAATAACTAGTTATCCAGAACCTAATTTGGATAATTGGAAAGTATTTTTAGACAAACTAAAATACCCTAAAGCTAAAGTTACAATTGGACTTATTGGAAAGTATATTGAACTACAAGATGCTTATAAAAGTATCTTGGAAAGTTTTATACATGCAGGGGCTATTAACGAGGTTAAGGTTAGAGTTCTAGATGTACACAGCGAGTTTATTAACG
This sequence comes from Chitinophagaceae bacterium, assembly GCA_049241265.1. Taxonomy (GTDB): domain Bacteria; phylum Bacteroidota; class Bacteroidia; order Chitinophagales; family Chitinophagaceae; genus CAIVPM01. Next base: position 26,977 of record JBMLRA010000039.1, on the reverse strand, counting down.
AACAAAATGTGGCAGAAAAATTGGAAGGTCTTGATGGATTATTAGTAGCTCCTGGCTTTGGTAACAGAGGAATTGAGGGTAAAATTTTAGCTGTAAAATATGCTCGTGAAAATGGCTTGCCTTTCTTTGGTATTTGCTTAGGAATGCAAATGGCAGTTATTGAATTTGCAAGAAATATTTTAAATATTAAAGATGCACACAGCACAGAAATGGATGCTAATACAGCCAACCCTGTCATTAATATGATGGAAGAACAAAAACGTATCAAAATGATGGGAGGAACAATGCGTTTGGGTGCTTACCCTTGCGAAATTGAAGAAGGCAGTTTGGCACACGGTATTTACAAATCAACATTAATTAGCGAAAGACACAGGCATCGTTACGAATTTAACAACTCTTATTTAGTACAATTTGAAAATGCTGGAATGATTGCAAGTGGAACGAACCCAGAAACTGGGCTCGTTGAAATTGTTGAAATTCCTACACACCCTTTCTTTATTGGTGTTCAATATCACCCTGAACTAAAAAGTACTGTAGAAGCACCTGCCCCACTATTTGTTAGTTTTGTTGCTGCTGCAAAAAAATACAATGAGGAAAAATTAGGAAATAAAAGGTAGATAGTGTATTTCATTTGGGATAATATTTCGGGTTGCTGAATATAGAGTTTTAAAACAATTTGTTCACGCAATGAAACTATGAATTTACAGACAGATAAAATATGATTTAATTTTTACTCTATTACTATTTTCAATAGTGCTGCAACACTATTGAACTTACTATATTATGTGTATAACAACAATGGCTGTTTAACTTCATTTTTTTATTTGCTGATAATAAGGAAATTTATTTTACAAAAAAATAATGTTGATAAAATTTTTTATAAATATATTTACATAGATTCGCATTACAAGTTTTAACCAAATTTTAACATCTTAACCCTATAAAATGAAAATAAAGATTGTTCCGCTATTGATTTTCCTTTTCGCTTTTTTCCAAGCACATTCAACCATTAGACGAGTTGAATATACTGCCACTATTCAAGCAGTTAATAATTTAGATTACGTAAATTTTCAAGCAGCACACGATGCATCGGCAAATGGAGATACTATTCAGTTGTATCCGGGTGTTTCGGGTACAATAAACTACACAGGAACTATTAGTAAACCACTTGTTATTTTAGGTGTTGGCTATTATACCAACTCATACTATTTATCTGGAACAGAAATTGCAAACGCTAATCTACAAAACCTAGTTGGTTTAATTAATAGCTGCAATTTTGTTGTCAATCTTGGTAGTGCAGGCACCATCTTTCAAGGATTAAACAATCTTACTGTTACCACTACGCCACGAGTAGATTCTTTAAACAATATTACCATTAGTAGATGCAAAGGTGTTTCTGTTGTATTTGATAATTCTGGTGTTTGCAATAACTGGTTAATTACTCAATGCTATGGTGCTGCTATTACACAAACCAATGTTAGTGGTTCTTTTACAGGCAACAGAACTATTACAAATATGGTAGTAAGAAATTGTTTAATGGGTAATGTAAAACTTAGCACATCGCCAGTTGGGACTTTCGTTGGTAATAAAATTTACAACTCCGTTTTTCCAGGCACATCTTTAGAACTTAGCAATGCACCATTTACCATACAAAATTGCATTTTTAATGGTCAAAGTTTTACAACTGTAGCCAATACAGTTTTTATAAAAAATCTTACCACCCAAACTGCTACTAGTAATCCAATAAATACAAATCCTGGTAGCAGTGGTAACTTATTTGGTGTTAATATGGCTAATGTTTTTGTTGGTTATCCAACCAATCCCCAAGTTGGTGGTAAAGACACTTACAGCCCTGACGCCAAATTTCAACTTAAAGCTGCAAGTCCTGCTTTAAATGCTGGTTTTTTACCAGGCACATCAACAGCAACAGACTGTGGAATGTATGGTTATGGTGCAAATGCATATAAATTATCTGGTATGCCTGCCATTCCAATATTTACAAAATTAAATGCACCTTCTGCAATTTACACAGGCAGCCCATACACAATGACATTTAGCATCATCAGCAATAACTAAAACATATTTAATACATCACTTTTAAAATTAAACAAATGAAAAAAATAGCCATCATCACAGCTTTTGTTAGCACCCTTTTGCTAGTAGCTACATCAAGCAATGCAACCATTCGCAGGGTTGGTTTCACAGCATCTACTTCTCCAGTTAGTGGAATAGATTACACTACATTTCAAGCTGCTCACGATGCTGCAAATGTTGGTGATACTATTCAAATCTACCCAAACACGTCGCCAATTAGCTACTCTGCTACTATTAATAAAAGATTAGTGATTTTAGGTGCTGGATACTTTTATAATAGTTACACTACCCCATACACAACTGACTTATTAAATACTGGATTGCAAAATTTGGCAGGAGGAATCTCAAATACAAGCATTACAATTGGAGTGGGAAGCAGTGGAACATATATTGCTGGTTTTTACAACTTGTCAGTAAGTACTTCAAATATTCCTGACTCATTAAATAATATTACTATCACTCGCAATAGAGGTGTATCTGTATCTTGGGATAATTCTGGTGTCTGTAATAATTGGATTATTTCTCAATGTATGGGTGTTAGTGTTTACCAAAGTGGTTATGGTGCTTCTTTTACTGGTAATAGAACTATTACCAATTTTAGAATTGAAAATTGCATTGGTTATTATGAAAATGGTAGTATTTCTGTAAACCTAAATACATCTCCAGTAGGTATTTCAAGTGGGCAAATTCTTAATTGCACAGCGGGATCAGGCTCTTTTACATTGAACGCTAATAACCAAGCTGTTGTGGTGCAAAATTGTATTATAGAAACTTTGGCACCAACATCTGGTTATTTAACCAATGTTACAAATACAATATTTATCAATAATACAACTACTTCTTCTGCTAGCAATAATCCAGTTGCAACAAATCCCGGTAGCACTGGCAATGTATTTGGGGTAAGCTTTGCTAACAATTCTTACTTCCTCGGATATCCAAACAATACAAGTGGTAGCACCACTTTAAATAGCCCTGATGCTAGGTTTAAATTAAGTAGCACAAGCCCTGCAAAAAATGCAGGCATTATACCAGGCACTGCTACTGCAACAGATTGTGGTGCTTATGGTGGCACAAATCCTTATAAAGCAAGTGGTATTCCACCAATTCCATCTTTTTATAAATTAAATGCACCAAGTTCTACTGCCACTGGTAATAGTTATACATTAACATTTAGTGTAAAAAGTAATAACTAATTACGATTTACAATTTTAGATTTACGATTTTTTTGTTACTAGTTATTTTGGTTTACCCAATAAAATATTCTTATGCAATATTTATATATTCCTTTTGTAAAAGCATTTCTAAATGCCAAATACAAGTTGATTCTGTTAGCAATAATTGCTTGTTTTAGCTTAACTACTGCGTTTACACAAAGCCCAGTTAACTATGTTGAGTACTATGTTGACCAAGACCCTGGCATTGGAAAAGCAATACCAGTAACTGTTACAGCTGGCACAACAATCACTAATGCAACTTTTACTGTAGATGTAGCATCCTTAAATTTAGGCATTCATATATTGGCTAGTAGAGCAAGAACTGCAAGTGGTGTGTGGAGTATGGGACATTATTGGTTTATTTTCAAACCATACATTCCTATTACACCAGCAGCAGTAGCCAATATTAGTAAAGTAGAATATTTTATAGACAAAGACCCAGGAATTGGGCTTGGCACAGCTGTTACTATTGCAAATGGAAGCAATGATTTACAAGATGTGGCGTTCACTATAAATCCATCGACTTTATCAAAAGGAGTACATATTGTTGGTTCGAGATCAATGAATAGTAATGGAGTGTGGAGTATGACAAATTTTTGGTTATTTAACAATGCTTTTAGCAATACCCCAACACCAGCTGCTGCACCCAATATAACAGCAGTGGAATATTTTGTTGATCAAGACCCTGGCGTAGGGAAAGCAACACCAGTGAGTGTTACAGCAAGTACGGATATTGTTGATGCAAACTTTAGTGCCAATATTGGCTCTTTAGGTTCTGGAACACATTTTATTGGTACAAGAGCAAAAGATGCAAACGGAAGTTGGAGTTTGACAAATTATTGGCTATTTGTAAAACCATTCACTAATATAGCTCCTGCAACACAAGTAAATGTAACTGCACTTGAATACTATTTAGATTACGACCCTGGCTATGGCAAAGGAATTCCTGTAACCATTACTCCTTCAATAAATTTAACAGACCTTACTTTTAATGCAGATTTAACAGGCATTATTCCTGGAACGCATTACCTTGTTGCTAGAGCAAAAGATGCTAATGGAAACTGGAGCATGGTTAACAATTGGCAGTTTACAATTGCAGGAACCATACCAACAATGACAACATTAGTTAGTGCTACAACTTTATGTGCAGGTTCAACAGTAAATGTGGGTTATCAAATCTCTAGCCCAATAGCATTAAAATCAAGCAATCAATTCATTGCCCAGTTAAGTGATGCATCAGGAAGTTTTACAGTCCCTACAACTATTGGTACATTTGCATCTACCAACAATACTACTAGTTCTTTTACTGCAACCATCCCAAATAATACGGTTCAAGGTGGTAATTATAGAATTAGAGTAATATCAACCAATCAGTCATTGGTTGGCTCGAATAACGGTTCAGGTATCACTATTTATAGTTTACCAAGTTTACCGACATATATTTCACCAAGATTGGATACAACTTTTTGCCAAAGCAATGTTTTAAAATTAGAGGCTACAAACACTTCAGGTGGTTCATACCAATGGTTAAAAGATAACAGTCCTATCACAAGTGCAACTTCAGCCATTTATACTGTAAATAATCCAACAGTTGCAGATGCTGGATCTTACAGGCTTAGGGTTTCAAACTACAGTAGTAGCACTTGTAATGTCACCACAGCACCAATTGTGATTTCTATAAATACCAATGTTCCTGCAACACCAACAGTATCACCAAGTGGTGCAATTGGTGTGTGTTTGGGTAATGCAACAACGCTAACTGCATCAACTGCAACAAGCTACCAATGGCTGAAAGATGGGGTAGTAATTGGTGGTGCAACAAGTGCAACATATAATGCAAGTGTAGCTGGTACATTTACAGTTAGAACTGGTAATGGAACAAGTTGTTTTGCTTCATCATCAAACAATGCTGTTGTTACTTTGGGTTTAGCTGCAACCAAACCAACCATTATTGTGGGTGGGGCTACAACTATTTGTCAAGGAGCTAGTGTAAACCTAACTTCATCTGCATTTTCTGGTAATCAATGGTATAGGAATGGAGCAGTTGTTAGTGGACAAACTTCTACAACATTAAGTGTAACTCAAAGTGGTTTCTATAAAACAATTGTAAGTGGTGGAGGTTGTTCAATACAGAGTGATTCTGTAGAAATCATTGTAACACCTTATGTTGTTCCAAGTATTTCTCTAGCAGCATCTTTAAACAATGCACCTGCTGGTACAAGTATAACATTCACAGCCACACCAACAAATGGTGGCACAACACCACAATATTCATTTAGTGTAAATAGTTCAGTAATTCAAACAAGTGGTTTAAATACTTACACGACATCTACACTCACAGCAGGTGCAGTTGTTGGTTGTAGTATGATAAGTAATGCTGCCTGTTTAAGTTCAACAACTGCAACATCAAACAATATTACTATCAATTTTGCACCAACAGTTGCAACTAGTGGCAGGATATATCATCCATCGGGAACTATTATCCCATCGGTATCAGTTAGACTTTCTAATGGCTTAATAGATAGCACTCTGACTAATAGCTTAGGTAGATATTCATTCAACCTAATTCAACAACGTAACTATACGGTAACACCGATGAAAAACAACGACCAAATTAAAGCAAGTGGTGTAAATGTTTTAGATGTGCTGAAGATGCAATCTCACATTTTAAACTCTGCATTGCTCAACAGTCCTTATAAAATTATTGCTGGAGATGTAAATCGTGATGGTGTAATTAGTGTGCTAGATGTAATTATGGTTAAACGTTTAATTCTTGGTTACGATACAAGTTTCAGTGGAAGATTATGGGCATTTGTTGATAGTGCTGCAACATTTGTGACACCTACAAATCCGTTCCCATATCCATCAAGTAAATCATATACAAATATTACTACAGCCCAAAACAATCAGAGTTTTATTGGAGTTAAATTGGGAGATGTTACGCAAGATTGGGTTCCAACAGCTGGTGTAAATAAAGTTTCAAATTTAAAAAACACAGTAAAAATTTCTTACGATGATGCATTCGTTGATAAGGAAAATAACGTGCGTTTAAAAGTTAAAGTAAAAGACTTTAAACAGTTAATGGGTATGCAGTTTACATTGGCTTTTAATGCTGATATTTTTGAATTTGTTAGAATAGAAAACAAACAAATACCATTTGAGCAAAACGTAAATTTATCTAATCAAGGATTACTTAGCTTTATTTGGGCAGATGCAAGCAATACTGCAAAAACACTAGCTGATGGGTCTTACATATTTGACATCATTCTTAACAAAAAACAAAATTTTGAGCAAGAGGATGTTCTAGTAAACACAGAAAATTTGCCTGCTATTGCCTTCAATAAAAACTTTGAACCTATTGCTATCACTAAATTGTCGGGTACTATTATCAATAAACCATTAACTCAAACTTCAATCGTAAAAGAAGCAATGGATGTTTATCCAAATCCTACAAAAGGAGAGGTAAGCATTTCAATCAATACCAACATTGAAAAACGTGTTTCTTTAAATCTTTTTGATGTTAATGGCAAAATAGTGTATCAAAAACCTGTTAGTTTAATAAATGGCAACAATAAATTTCAATTAAATCTTACCAAACAAATAAACTTAAAATCGGGTATCTATTATTTAAAAGTAAGTGGTATAGATGCTATTTCAATGAAGGAAATTTTGATAACTACAGAATAAGAAAATGACCTACAAAAAAAGAATATATAAACTAATTTGTTTGGGATTATTGATGCTGTTACTTTTTTGTAAAACTTCAACAGCACAAACTACTGAATTTATTATTGGTACAGAAACTAATGTAACTACAGCAACTGTTACAATACCTGTAACAGCTAATAAATTTAATCAAATATTAGCTTGGCAAGGTTCTATTAATTGGAATAATAGTAAGCTAAATTATGTTAGCACCAATGCTGTTGTAAGTCAGTTAAATGGAATTCAATTCAATGCTTCTACTAACGGCAATCTTGGTTTTCTTAGTTTTTTTTGGCTTGATAATAACTTGATACCACAAAGCGTTGCAGATAGCACTATACTATTTTCTATTACTTTTAGTGTGGTTGCTAATGCTGCTGGCAATACAGACATTTCATTCAGTAATAGCCCAACAGCATTACAATTAGCAGACTTAAACGGCAATCAAATTTCTAATGTAAATTATATTGGTGGAGGTGTATCGTTTGCTAATGAAATTTTGCCTCCAGTTTTTACGATAGGTTCAATTGCAAATGTTAGCACAAGCACAATAACAGTTGCTGTTACAACTAAAAATTTTATACAACTATTGGCTTTTCAGGGAAGTATTGTTTGGGATAATACAAGACTAACCTTCGCAAACACAAGTTCTGTATCATCTAAACTAAATGGAATCCAGTTTAACAATGGCACAAGTGGAAATATGGGTCAATTATCTTTTCTTTGGATTGATGCTAATTTGCTTTCACAAACTATTGCAGATTCTGCTATTCTTTTCAACATCACTTTTAATGTTATTGGTAGCACAACAGGAATAACAAATGTTAATTTTTCAAATTCGCCAACACTATTGCAAACATCTGATGCATTAGGAACACCCATTACAAATACTGTTTATAACAATGGAATGATATCATTTCCTGGTGCTGTTTTACCACCAATTTTTATAATGCCAACAATTTCAAAAATTGAAACCAGTAATTTTTCTGTTCCAATTACTACAAAAAATTTCACTCAACTAAAAGCTATACAAGGTTCAATTTCTTGGGATAATAGAAAGTATAATTATATTAATGCAACTTCATCGCCATCCCAACTAAATGGCATTTTGTTTAATGCTTCGGTTAGTGGCGATATTGGCACATTAACCTATGTTTGGGCCGATGCAAACTCTGCGACCCAAACAATTAGTGACAACAGTGTTTTATTTACAATTACGCTCAACAGAGTTTGCAGTGCCATAGGTAATAATGATATTTCATTTAGCAATACCCCAACAGTGCAATTAGTTGTTAATGCTGGCGATACTGCTGTTACAAATGTTACTTATTTTAATGGCATCTTGGCAATTCCATCTACAGTTAGCCCTGCAATTTATATATCAACACCAAGTAATATTCTTTGTAATGGTGCAAGCCCTGTTGTATCTACTATATTGAGTAATGGTGGAACAAATCCTAGTTTTCAATGGTATAAAAATAATGTATTGATTAATGGTGCGTCAAGCCCAACTTACACTAGCAATTCTCTCAATAACAATGACACTATAAAATGTATTATTTCAAGCAATGTCGCTTGTGCATTAACAAATACAGCAACTAGTAATTTAATTGGTTTTAGTCAAAGACCTGCAACAAAAGATACTCTCACCATCAGTGGATGCAATAGCGTGTTGTATAATAATACTACATACAGTTCTAACGCTACAAAACAAGACACAGTTAAAACAGTTTATGGTTGCGATAGCATTTATAGACTTGTACAAATTTTTATTGTACCGCTAACACCAATTAACCAAAGTATTAATCTCAGTGGCTGCAATAATGTTTCATACAATAATATAAGCTACACATCATCAACTACCCTATCAGATACCATAAAAACTTCTCAAGGTTGTGATAGTATTTACGTTGCAGTTGATATTAAAATAGATAAAACAATTTCTGGAAAAATTAATCATATTACTAAGAGCAGTACTATTCAAAATGTTAGTGCTTTTTTAAATAGTGCAACAACTGGAAGTATTGTAACAACTGGAAGCTATCAGTTCAATTGCATTCCAACTGGTTCTAATGGTAAAATTAAATTATCAAAAAATAACGACATTAACAAATCTAATGGTTTAAACAGCGTAGATGTGTTGCTAGTACAACGTCATATTTTAAATACCACTAAATTAAACAGTGCTTATAAAATTATTGCTGCTGATGTGGATGGCAATAAAGTTGTTAATAGTGTAGATGTTTTGAGAATGAAACGCCTGATACTTGGGACAGATACTACATTTGCAAGCTCATTAAGAGGTAACAGATTATGGGAGTTTATTGATAGTGCATATACTTTCCCTGACACTACAAACCCCTTCCCTTTTAAAGATTCAATCTCTTTTAATAATTTAACTTCAAATAAAACAAATCAAACATTTATTGGTGTTAAGTTGGGTGATGTAAATTATGATTGGAATTCAAATATAGCAAGAGGAATAAATGGTAGAGATTTAGAATTGCAATATTCAATTAACTATAAGCAAATGACATTTAGCAATGACATTATAAAAATCCCTATTACTGTAAACAACTTTAAAGATATTGCTGCAATGCAATACACACTGCAATTTGACAATTCCAAATATGAGTTTGAGGATATTGAAAACAATGTTCTAAATATTGATTTCAACGCAAAACAAGCAAATAAAAATGGTAATATTACAATGTTATGGACAGATTCGAAAGCAGAAGCTATTAGCTTAAATGACGGCACTTCAATATTCAATTTAATACTAAAACCAAAACAAGGAATTAATTCTACAGAGTTGGGAATTGATAATTTAATTAATGATATTAAATTGGAATTAACAAATAGCGTTACAAACGTTGAGGCATGGGATAATGATTTTGTAAAGCATCATATATTACTTAGCAATAAAACAAATAACCTGCAAGAAATACTAGATAAAAATATAAATATTTCGATTACCCCTAATCCAACCAATGGACTAATAAAACTTTCAGTAAATTCAAACAAAAATCAATACACGAATATTGAAGTTTTCAGTTCAAAAGGTGATTTGATATACAAATTACCTTTTGAACTGAGGGATGGAACTAACAATTTATCTTTTAATTTGAAGGATAAAATAAATATCAATGCGGGGATTTACTTTTTAAAAGTTAATTATGCAAAAAACTGTTTAATAAAAAAAATTATAGTTAACTAACAACACATTGTTATTTTAAATTCCAAATACATATTTTTGAATAAATAAAAATTAATTATGAAAATGAATTTCTACAAAAAAATCAAAACCATTATTCTCGCTTTTGCATTAATAACAATTGCAAATAACGTAATTGCTCAAAATCAAGGCTTATATGCCGATACTATAAAATGGCCAAACACAAATAGTATTACTATTAACATTAGATCTGTTGGCTTCTCTAATATTATTGGCTTTCAGGGTAGTATTAAGTGGGACAAAAACTCACTTCAATACGTATCTCATGCAGCAAGTGCCACTTCTGGTTTAGGAGCTTCCAATTTTTCTTTTGGAACTAGTGCAACAGCTCAAGGTACTTTAACTTATATCTACAGCGATGCTGTAACCAATCACACAATTACTAATGGCACAATAGTACTTTCAATTAACTTCTCGGTTATAAATAATCCTGTTTCTACTTACGACGATAACTTTATTAGCTTCTCAAACACTCCAACAGGCATAGGTATTGATACTGCTGCAGACATAGCTGGATTATCAGACTTAGCTACTTTAAATTCTCCGAATTTAGAAAGACATACAAGCGGTTATGTAAGTTTTGCTCGTCCGGGTGTGCTATCTTATAATGGAACAGACGTAACTGATTCTGTTACCAACAGACCAGCGAATTGTACTTATCAATGGTTTGTAGGTGGCAATCTAATTCCAGGAGCTAACTCTAGCTCTTTAACAAATGCTCCTGCTGGAACAATAACTTTACAAGTAACTTACCCAAATGGCACAGTGGTATCTTCTGTAAATTCTGTATTACCTCTTAAGTTGAATTCATTTAACGGCAAACACTTAGATAATGTGAACATAGTTTCTTGGTCAACATCATCAGAAGTAAATACCAATAATTTTGAGATTGAGAAAAGTATCAACAGCAAAGATTTTGTTACAATTGGTAAAATAGGTGCTATTGGCAATTCTAACATTACACAATACTACACCTTTACAGATGCTTTGGTAAACAATGCCTCTACAGTTTATTATAGATTAAAAATGAACGATAATAATGGTGCGTTTGCATATTCAAACATTATCAAAGTATCAAATACTCTAAAAAGTAGTGTTGTATTATATCCTAATCCATCAAAAACCTCAGTAAATATTGTGGGGAATCAAATGAAACAAATTATTGTTACAAATATTCTTGGAAAAGTTGTGCTTCAAAAATCTTTAGACAATGTAAACAATACAGTTTTAAACATATCAAACCTATCAAAAGGAATTTATAACGTTAATATTATAAACAATGATGATAATGCTTGTATAAGTTTTATTGTGGAATAATATTTCAATACTATTAAAAAAGAGGCTGCCGAAAAGTAGCCTCTTTTTTAATGCATTTATTCAACCAAATTCATATCACTACATTTGTAAAAAAAATAAAAAATATGATTGTTGGGATAGGTTATTTAGCATCTGTTTTTTTGGCTCTTTCTTTAATAGTAACAAATGCTTTAAAATTCAGAATTTTTAATATTCTCGGATGCGTCATTTTCATAATTTATGGGGGTTTAATTAGTGCATTTCCTATTATACTTGCAAATGGAATATTATTATGTATTAATGTGTTTCAGCTGTACAGACTACAAAAATCTCACGAAGAATTTCAATACGTTATGGTAGGTAAAAAAGATAAAATTGTAGAAGCTTTTTTAGCCTTTTACAAAAAAGATATTGCCATATATTTTCCTGATTTTAATATTAATGAATTACCCAATAATCAATTAAGTTTTGTTGTTTTAAGAGATGCAGCTATTGCAAATTTGTTTATAGCAATAATAGATAATCAAGGAAATGCAACTGTAGCAATAGATTATACCATTCCACCCTATAGAGATTATAAAGTAGGAAAGTTTATTTTTGAAAAAGAAAAGTCTTTTTTAATAAAGAATAATATTAAGAAAGTGGTTTACGAAAAAGTGTCCCATCAAAAACATTTAGCATTTATAAAAATGATGGGCTTTACACAACAACATTTAGACAATAAACTGTGCTGGGTTAAAAACCTAATTTAACCTAATTGCAACAAATTTTTATTAGTAACAATATTTACATTTGATAAATGAAGAATTTGTTTTCGTCCATTTTACTTATTAGCTTGATATTCTCGTGCAAGGATGATAAAAAGGAACCAATTACTACAATTAATACAAAAACAATCTCAATTCCAGAATCAGTTAAAGCTGTTATTGATGCAGCCAAAAAAGACTCAACAAATACAGACTTACAACTGCAAGTTGTTACAGCGTTAGACAGTTTAGGTTTATATAAAGAAGCACTTTTAAAAATTGACAAATTAATAACTAACGACAGTTTGAATAATACTTTTTGGTTAAAACGTGGGCTTATTTGCAAGCAAATTGGCGACACTGCTGCTGCCATTAAAGCATTCAGATATTCAGCAAAAATTTACCCCACTCCTACTGCATTAATGGAACTTGCTAACTTGTATGCAGAAACAAAAAATATAGCTGCGTTGAATATTAGTAAACAACTAATGCAAATGAACCCAGGTGGCGATTACAATGCACAAGCTTATTTGCTTGCGGGTATTTACTATGCAAAAATTGGAGAAAAGCTAAATGCACTAAAACTGTTCGATAAGAGTATTTCCGAAGACTTTCATCTCAGCGAAGCATATTTAGAAAAAGGATATTTGCTTTATGAAGAAACAAAATACAAAGAAGCACTACAAAACTTTATTCAATTATCTCAAATAAACCAATCTTATGCCGACGCTTATTATTGGATTGGGAAATGTAGTGAGGCTTTAAACGATAGACAAAAAGCAATTGATTCATATCAAAAAAGTTTACAACTTGATTCATCAATTAAAGAAGCTACTATTGCAATTGAAAGACTTAAGAAAACGAAATAATAACTATGAACTTTTTTACTCATTTTGGGGCATATCTTATTTTGCTTAAAGGAATGTTTACAAAGCCAGAAAATTGGAAACTTTATTGGAAAGAATTAATGCATCAATGTGTTGAAATTGGTATTGGTTCCTTACCAATTGTGGTTGTTATATCTGTGTTTCTAGGTGCTGTTACTACAGTGCAAACCGCCTACCAATTAGTAAGCCCACTAGTACCACAATCTACTATTGCACAAATACTAAGAGATAGTATGATTCTTGAATTATCCCCAACAGTTGTTTGTATTGTTTTAGCAGGGGTAATAGGCAGTAAAATTGCAAGTGAGCTAGGCAATATGCGTGTAACAGAACAAATAGATGCACAAGAAATAATGGGCATTAACACAAAAAATTTTTTAGTATTCCCTAAAATTGTTGCATCGCTAATTGTTATTCCTTGTTTAATTGCTATTTCGGCAGTATTAGGTATTTGGGGTGGTAAGCAAGCAGGTGCTATGACAGGCATAATATCACCAGATATTTTTAATATTGGGTTAAGACAAAACTTAAATCTTTACAACATCAACTTTGCATTATATAAAGCTTACACTTTTGCTTTTATAATAAGCAGCATTGCTGCCTATTATGGCTATAATGTAAAAGGTGGAGCTTTAGAAATTGGCAGAGCAAGTACTAGTGCAGTTGTTGTAAGTTGCATACTTATCTTGTTTGCCGATTACGCATTAGCTTCCATTTTGTTGTAACCAATCTTTAAATATTTATCCATTTTCCTTTAATAAATGTTAAATAAATATTTCAAATTTATCTTTAATAGACTGCATAACTTATATTTGATTTTCAATCATAAAACGCTGTAAGCAATTGATTCTTTTCTACTCTAAATTATTTTTGTGTAATAAAAATTGCCATCAATAATTACTTTAACAAAACATCATTATTTTATTAACCACATTGTATTTTGTACAAATCAAATTGTATGATTTACATATTAAATTGCACTAATTATGTCTGTAGCAAAAATTGTTTGGGTAGATGATGAAATAGAAAGTTTACAATCTCAAAAAATGTTTTTAGAAAGTAAGGGTTACAATGTAACTACTTTCAATAATGGTTTTGAAGGAATAGATTATGTAAAAGATAACATTGTTGATGTAGTACTTTTAGATGAATCAATGCCAGGAATTTCTGGCTTGGAAACATTGGCAAAAATTAAAGAAATCAACCAACAAATTCCGGTTGTTCTCATTACAAAAAATGAAACTGAAACATTGATGGATGAAGCCATTGGTAGCCAGATAAGTGATTATTTATTAAAGCCAGTAAACCCCAATCAAGTATGGCTTTCATTAAAAAAAATCATTGATAATAAAAGGCTCATTGCCGAAAAAACAACCACTGCTTACCAACAACAATTCAGGGATTTGTTTATGGCTCTTAACGACAATCCTGATTATAATGATTGGATGGATATTTATAAAAAATTAGTGTATTGGGAGCTAGAAATGGAGAAGAGCAATAGCCCTGAAATGCAAGAAATTCTAGCACAACAAAAACAAGAAGCCAATACAGAATTTTTTAAATTTATTAGTAAAAATTATGCAAAATGGATGAATCCAAAATCTTTGGATTTACCTGTAATGAGCCACACGCTATTTCAATATAAAGTACTGCCACACGTTGAAAAAGGCATTCCCACTTTTTTTGTTTTGATAGATAATTTACGCTACGATCAATGGAAAACAATACAACCAATTTTTGCCGAAAGTTTTAGAATATTAGAAGAAGAAACTTTTTATTCTATTTTACCAACTGCCACACAATATAGTCGCAATGCTATTTTTAGCGGAATGTTACCCATTGACATTGAAAAAAAATTCCCCAATGAATGGAAAAATGATGATGAAGAAGGTGGAAAGAATTTATTTGAAGAAACCTTTTTTAAGGCTCAAATTAAACGCTTAAAAAAAGATGATATTAAAACGAGTTATACAAAAGTTATTCATCACCACGATGGACAGAATTTAGTTAATAATATTCATAACTTATTAACCAACGATTTAAATGTAATTGTGTACAATTTTGTTGATATGCTTAGCCATGCAAGAACCGAAATGGAGGTTTTAAAAGAACTTGCAAGCGATGAAGCAAGCTATAGGAGTGTTACAAAATCTTGGTTTGAACACAGTGCTTTACACCAAGCATTAAAAAAAATAGCCGATAAAAACATTAGGCTTATTGTAGCTACAGACCATGGCACAATGCGTGTTAACACACCACACAAAGTTATTGGCGACAAACAAACTACTGCAAATCTTAGATACAAACACGGCAGAAATTTAAATTATGACCCCAAAACGGTACTTGCCTTTAAAGACCCTAAAGAAGCTGGCTTACCAGTTCCAAATGTAAATTCCTCATTCATTTTTGCCAAAGAAGATGGCTTTTTATGCTATCCAAACAACTACAATCATTATGTAAATTATTACAGAGATACTTTTCAACATGGTGGCGTTAGTTTAGAAGAAATGATTGTGCCTGTGATAAAAATGGTGAGTAAATAAATTTTACAAAAGAACATTCGAATAACACTTGCTATTGATAACAACCTTATTTTGCAACAATGACTAAGAAAAAGAAAACTGAAGAAAAGATTATACTAATTACGAATGATGATAGCATTCTTGCACCTGGAATAAAAGCACTAACAGAAGCTGCAAAACCTTTTGGTAGAGTAGTTGTTGTGGCACCAGATAAACCACAAAGTGGAATGGGACACGCTATTACAATTAACGCTCCATTGCGTTTACAAAAAGTAGATTTTATTGAAGGTGTAGAAGCATATACTACAAATGGAACCCCTGTAGATTGTGTTAAACTTGCAGTTGACAAAGTACTACATCGAAAGCCCGATGTGTGTTTAAGTGGCATTAATCATGGAGCAAACCACAGCATAAATGTTATTTACAGTGGCACAATGAGTGCTGCAATGGAAGCTGCAATTGAAAGTATTCCTTCTGTTGGATTCTCGCTTTTAGACTACAGTATGAATGCAGATTTTGAGCCTGCTAAAAAGATAGTACATAAAATAATTGAACAAATAGTATTGCAAAAAAAATTAGACAAACATCTTTTACTAAATGTCAATATTCCTGCAATTCCGTTCAATAAAATAAAAGGCATTAAAGTGTGTAAGCAAGCTTATGCCAAATACGAAGAAAAGTTTGTTGAAAGATTAGATCCACATGGTAAAAAATATTATTGGCTAACAGGAGAGTTTGTAAATTTTGATAAAGGAAAAGATACCGATGTGTGGGCATTGGCTAATAACTATGTAAGCCTTGTTCCTATTCAGTTTGACCTTACTAATTATACATTAAAAAAAGAAATACAAAACTGGAAATTCTAATGCTTAAAGACAATACAAAATACGGAATAGTGCTAGGTTTTTTGGCACCATTTATAGGAATGCTTGGATACTACTATTGGAAATTTAGTGTATATCCATTAATTGATTTTATAAAATTTATTTTTATTGAAAAGAAAATATTGACAACAATGATCACATTTTCATTGATGGCGAATGCAATACTTTTTACATTATTTATTAATACAGATAAAGACTATACTGCAAAAGGTATTTTTATTTCAACTTGTATTTGGGCAGTTGTAGCCATTACTTTAAAGTTTTTGTATTAAATGAATAAAATAGCACTTATTACAGGAGCAAGTTCTGGCATTGGTTTAGCGACAGCAAAAGCTCTTGCTGAAAATAATATTGATCTGATTCTTTGTGGCAGAAATGAAAGCAAGCTGCAAGATCTGCAACAAGAATTAGCTAAGAAAGTTAAAACTATCATTCTGTGTTTTGATGTTAGAGAACATCAGCAGGTAGCATTAGCTATCGATTCTTTACCACAGGAATGGAAGAATATTGATATTCTGGTAAACAATGCAGGCAATGCTCACGGGCTATCATCTATACAAGAAGGTGATGTTGCAGATTGGGATTTAATGATTGATTCAAACGTGAAAGGATTACTATATGTTTCAAAAACTGTGATGCCTTTAATGGTTGAAAGAAAGTCGGGACATATTGTAAATATTAGCTCAGTTGCAGGTAAACATACTTATCAAAATGGTGCTGTTTATTGTGCCAGCAAAAAAGCAGTTGAAGCCATTAGCGAAGGGATGAGATTAGACCTGACACAACACGGCATTCGTGTTACTAATATTGCACCTGGTGCAGTGCAAACAAATTTTTCTTTAGTTAGATTTAAAGGTGATGTAAAAAGAGCCAACAAAGTATATGAAGGATTTGAACCAATACAACCATGTGATGTTGCTGATGCTATTGTTTATGCAGTTAATGCACCCAAAAATGTAACTATAGCAGATATTGTTTTATATGCATCAGCACAGGCAGCACCAACAACTATTTACAGAAAGTAATAATTAAAACTTGTTCTTCCACATCATACTTTCAACAGGCATATTGGGTTGTCCACTGTATTTGGCATTTTGCTTTTGGTTATACTTCACTTCAATTTCTCCATCAACAGGAAAGTAAATCAACTGACCAATAGGCATTCCTTTATAAATTCTTACAGGCTGTTTTACAGATATTTCTAATGTCCAATTGCCACAAAAACCTACATCTCCTTTTCCAGCAGTTGCATGTATATCAATACCCAAGCGACCTGTAGAAGATTTACCTTCTAAAAAAGGAACGTGAGCGTGTGTTTCAGTATATTCTAAAGTAACACCTAAATAAAATACTTGAGGTATTAAAATATACCCATCATCTGGAATTTCAAAAGTTATAATTTTATTATGCTTTTTAGCATCCAAAACATCGTCTTCATATTTTGCTAAGGTGCTACCTAAATGAACATCATAACTATTACTGCCCAAATCTGCACGATTGTAAGGAACTATTTTGATGGTTCCTTTTTCCATTTCCTCTAAAATTCTTTTATCAGTTAAAATCATTCTATTTACAATTTATTGATTTTTAGTTTACGATTTAATTACAAAGTAAAAAAGTACCTAGATACCAATTCCTAATATCCAATACCCAATTACTTTTAGTGTTTGCAAATAAAATTCTTTATTCTTAATTGTAAATTCTCAAATTTGCTTAATGCCATTGTTTTATCAACAACATATTAACCAAAACACCAAACTAGCCATTTGGAAGATTGAAGAAAACGAAGATTTTTTTGCTGGAACAATTCCTTTGCAAAGAGAAATATCGCATCCACACAAACGCCTACAACACTTTGCTGGCAGGTATTTGCTAAGATATTTGTTTCCCGATTTTCCGTATAGTGAAATACTAATAGCTGATACAAGAAAACCATATTTACCAAACGAAAATTATCATTTCTCTATTTCTCATTGTGGAGATTATGCTGCAGCTATTGTAAGTAAGGATGAAAGAGTTGGTATTGACATAGAAATACCAAGTAGCAAGATAGAACGTATTGCACACAAGTTTATTGGCATAGAGCAATTGAACATAAACACAAATATTTTATTGCAACAATTAACAGTAATTTGGAGTGCCAAGGAAACAATGTTCAAATGGTATGGGTTAGGAAAAGTAGATTTTAAAACTATGCTTGAAGCTAATATTATAAACGTTGAAAATTTTGGAAATTTCGAAGCAAGTATAAAAACATCAATCAACCAAAAGTTATTGATTATAAATTATCACTTTTTAAATCCTATTTATTTAACCTTCACACATACTAATTGATGTTATAATCATTTCTGCCAAATGTCATATTTCTTTTCCTGTTCTTTTCTATCTGGCTCTTCCTCCGTTAATGGTTCACATTCTATTAATGAATCAAACATTTGTTGCGGTAATGCCTGATATATTTGTGTTCCCTGTGTTTTCCAAGCAATCATTTCATTACTCACTTCTTTAATTTTTTTGGCAGGATTACCAATTATTAAACTTCTTGCTTCGAACACTTCATTTGCTTTAATAAAACTCAATGCCCCCACAATACACTCATCACCTAGTACTACATTATCCATAATTACACTACTCATTCCTACTAAACAATTTTTGCCAATAGTTGCACCGTGAATAACTGCATTGTGTCCAATATGTGCCGCTTCCTTTAAAACAGTAGTAACACCAGGAAACATATGTACAGTGCAATTTTCCTGCACATTGCAACCATTTTCAATAATTACTTTACCCCAATCAGCACGTAATACTGCACTTGGACCTACATAAACATTTTTCCCAATAATTACATTGCCAATAACACAAGCTTGTGGATGAATAAATGAAGATGGATGAATAACTGGTATAAAACCATTAAATGCGTAAATCATTTTATTTAAATTGATAACAAATGTAAGTAGCTTGTTTGTTTTCTATTTACGTAAGTCCAGTTTTCGCATTTTGATAATACGAGTTTTGTTACCATCTTTCTTTTGCCATATGAATAAAAAATTTGTAGCAATTAACTATATCCATTGCACACCAGAATATAAAGAAAGATTTGAGTTTTTATTTGGGACAAGAGCCAAGGCAATTGATACAATGCCTGGTTTTATTGAAATGCAAGTACTTAAACCAGCAAAAGAAGATGACGATTATTTAATTGTAAGTTACTGGGAAAGTGAAGAAACATTTAAAGATTGGACAAAAAGTGAAGCTTTTCTAAAAGGGCACGTTCGTGGCTTTGCTGATGTGGCAAAAGCAAGAGAAGAGGAAAACCTGCACCTATGAGTAGTGTATTTAAAACTTACCAAATCATAGTAAACTAAATTTTATGAGTACTATACAAAAACAACAAAATAGAACATTGGTTTGGCTAAAAAGGCTCGGCTTTTGGGGCTTTATGTTTTTCCTTATCAAAGGAATGTTTTAGTTAGCAATTGGGTATTGGTTTGTAAAGTAATCAATTACTTACAAATGTGCTTTTCCTGTTCGAAAGCAATTGCCTTTAAAATGTGCAACAAGCTCGTTATTTTGGTTAACAATAGAAATAAGATATAAACCTGTGCTTCTGCCATTATGAATTTCTTTTGCTTCGGCAGTTAATGTATCGCCCACATTAACTGCTTTTGTAAAATTGATAGCAGTATCTAAAGCAACAGATAAATTATTGCGATTGTTACAGGCAAAAGCGAAGGCACTATCTGCTAAACTAAAAGCCACACCACCGTGTGCAATACCAAATCCATTAACCATTTCTGGGCGAATATTCATTTGTATTTTGCTGTAGCCTTCTAAAATTTCTAGCACTTCAATGCCCAGCCATTGGCTAAACATATCGTGTTGCATCATATGGCTTACTACTTCTTTTGGAGTTGGCATAATCGTAATGGTTATTGTTTTAAAATGGTAGTAGTGAATGTTTAACTTTAAAACTACTGTCCTACAAAGTTTGCTTTTCTTTTCTCAATAAAGGCAGCAACACCCTCGTTATAATCCTTTGTAGATGCCGCTTTTCGCTGATATTCATCTTCTAGTTTCAATTGTTCTTCTAAAGAATTATTCATTGATTGGTTTAGGACAAATTTAGTGTATGCCAATCCTTTTGTTGGCATATTAGCTAGAGTTAAAGCTATTTTTTTGCTTTCTTCAACAAAGGTTTCATTACTAAAAACCTGGTACAACATTCCCATTTGCAAAGCATCATTTGCTGAAATTTTATCTCCCATCATCATCAATGCACTAGCACGTTGAAATCCAATAAGTCTTGGCAAAGTAAATGTGCCACCACTATCAGGTACTAATCCTATTTTACTGAAAGCTTGTATAAAATTTGCTGAATTACTTGCCACTACTACATCACAAGCTAAAGCAATATTAGCACCTGCACCTGCAGCAACACCATTTACAGCACACACAATTGGTAATGGAATATTTCTTAATCTTGTTATAATAGGATTATAATGCTCAGTTAATATTTGAGAAATCGTTGGGGCATTATCTCCAGTTAATTCACCTAAATCTTGCCCTGCACAAAATGCCTTTCCATTACCTGTTAAATAAATGCAACGAACAGATTGATTTCTTTCACATTCGTCTAATACATTTTGCAAACGCAAAGCCATTTCCCTGTTAAAAGAATTGAATTTATCTGGGCGATTCAGTGTAATAAAAGCTATGCTATTATTTATTTCTAGTAAAATTGATTCGTTCATCTACATTTAGTTTATGGTTTATAGTTTATGGCTAAATAACTGTAAACCATAAACTGCAAACTAACAATTATTAACTTATTTCAAAATGTCCATCTTTCATTTTAAGCACTCTTTTGCTCAATGAAGCCAACTCTTCATTGTGTGTAACAATCACGAATGTTTGGTTAAACTCTTCACTCAATTCAACAAATAACTTATGTAATTCCTTTGCGTGGGTACTATCTAAATTTCCTGTTGGCTCATCTGCAAAAATAATATCAGGTTTGTTTATTAATGCTCTTGCAACAGCTACACGTTGTTGCTCTCCACCACTCATTTGATTTGGCTTATTGTCTATTCTATTGCTCAAACCCAGTCTTGCCAATAGTTTGGTGGCTTCGGCAGTTAACTCATTTTTTTTTCTACCAGCAATCCAACCTGGAATGCAAACATTTTCAATGGCACTAAATTCGGGCAATAAATGATGAAACTGAAAAACAAAACCAATATGCTTGTTTCTAAAAGCAGCAAGTTTTTTTCCTGTTAACTGGTGTATTGGTTGATTATTAATAAAAACTTCGCCACTATCTGGCTTATCAAGTGTGCCTAAAATATGCAGCAATGTGCTTTTACCTGCACCAGAAGAACCAGTAATGCTAACCATTTCACCTTGCTGAATGTTTACATCAACACCCTTTAAAACCTCAACAGATTCATACTTTTTTTTTATATTCTTTGCTACAAGCATTTGTTTGTTTATCGTTCAAATATATGGTTATGGCTTGCTTAAATAATCTATTTTGCCATTAATTTATAGCAATAATTACTTGCTCGCTGTAAAAATCTTTTAGTTTTTTAAAATCTGCATTCCATTGATTAAACTTAGCTTTAGATAATTTAGGATTCTTGACAATTATACTTTTTTTATAAAACAATTTATTGGGTTGTTGGGTGTAAGTAATATCTATTTCATAGTCATCGTTTTTAATCAATATATTTTGAGGCATAGATATGATTTTTGCCCCAACTGGTAAATTAACCTCTGTTTCTTGAAACACATTGAATTTAAAATAATGCCAGTAATCCAATTTTCTTTCAGCAGTATCGATAGTGAAATTTCCAAAATCTTTTCTAAAATCCACATCTAAATATAGTTCCTTACCAAACGATGAAAGAGCGTTTTTATGCAGTAAATTATATTTTGCTGTAACTGCTTTATCATAATTATTTAGGTCAGATGTAACTAAATCTGATATGGCATAATCGTTATTATTACCAGTTAAATATTTTTGAAATGATTCTTTTACATTTTCCTTTTTGATGTTATTTAACTGAGATAATAAATATTCTTTTTCTTCGCCGTGCCACTCCTGAGAAACTGTGCCTTTTAGATCAGTGCCATCAATAGTTAATACTCTTTTTTCGTAATCTTTGTTTTGTTGATAGGAAGTTGTTGGCACATTCTCTAAAACATATTTATCGCCATTTTCATACAAGGTTTGTCTGCCTTGAATACGCTCAGCATATTCATTAAAGCCAATATATTTTTCTGTTGCATCTAAAAAATAGGTTTTACCATGATGTACTAATGCACATATCATATGGTTATCTACACTCAAAGATGGGGTAGAATAGTCGTAAGCAATATGGTTGGTTCCAATCCAACACAGCCTTGCATCGTAGCCTAATGAAATTAACAATGCTTTAGTTAAGTGTGCCATTCCTTTGCAATCGCCATACTTTTTTCGTAACACTTCGTGGGCTTTATCTGGTTTAAACCCAGCTATTCCATCTTCAAAAGCTAAATATCTAATGTTGTTTTGCACCCAATAAAAAATAGCTTTTATTTTGTCTAAATCATTAGATGCATCTTTAGTAATTTCTGTGGCTTTAGCTTTAATAGCTACCATATCATTATCTATTCCCTGTACCACTTGTCTGTACCAAGCGTATTGATCTGCAGTAGTATTAAAATAGGTAATATTTTCACCATTAGGTGTTGTGGCAGATTTTATTAAAGCCAATAAATGTGGCAAATAGTAAGTAGGACCTGGGCAATGTCTCTCTTTTTTTGAAGATTTGTAATTACTAGCAGTATAGCTGTAAACATCAGCATCTTCACGTTTATCATAGGTTACAGATTTAGTAATATGATTCCCTTCAAAGTTGAACTCTTTAAAGTCAGCTCTCATCCATCTTGGTATAGTGATTTTTATTTCTTTGTTTTGAACATCATAAGGTTCATCAAAATAGACTTGGCAAAAATATTTAGGGTCGGTATAAGTTTTTTCAAAAACTACTTCGGCATTACTTTCTTTTTTATAAAGGTCAACATCAAAAAAACAAATATGTTGATCAGAAAAAAAGATATCATCTTGCGATAAATATTCATATTTGGGTACAATCCATTTTGCTTTATCGCCATCTACTTTTACAGCTATGTTATCAATTGAAATATTATCTGAATAGGTTTCGCCAACTGAAATTTTAGCAGCTGTATTTAGAGTTTTATATTTTACATATTGTTTCTCTTGCACTTCTACCCTATTCATTTTTTTGTTATAAACAAATGTGAATTCATCTTTAGCAGATTCGATTACAACATTTTTCTCTTTGTCTGCTTTTTGTGAAAATAAATTAATTGTTACAAAAAGGATTGTTACAAAAAGGATTGCTTTTTTATTTTTCATTCAAGTTTAATTATGGTTGCAGAAGTTTATAAAATTAAGGAAGTGGCTAATAAGTAAATAAAAAATATTTTCTTTTTTCAATAAAAAGAAAATATTTGAAATCTTATTCAAAAGATTAGGACATCGGACTATGTGATTACTATATTCTCAATTGGGTTTTATTGGCTAAACAATTATTTACAAAGAAGTTGAAAAAAAATAGTATTAAGAAAAACGTCTAAAGCTATATTACTTTAGACGTTTAATATGTTTGATTTTAAAATCTATAGTTTGATCTTCAAAACTAATTTCTTTACCTGTCCTTCAGCAATCATTGGTGCATGCACATCTTCGGGATAAAAGATGGCAAATTGATTGTCTGTTAAATTGAAATACATATCTGGTGCATCATCATAAAACAATACATCTTTATCTGTGTTATATTCACCTCTTTGAGAAACGCAAGACGGACGTGGTTTCCAGCCAATAGTTTCATTGCCTTTAATACAAATTTGAATATCAATATGTTTATTATGGCATTCAAATTTAGCAATCGACTCTGCTGCTGTCATACCATTTTTACTTGCCATTATTCCTCTGATATTGTCTCCATCAATATCAAATTTACCATCTTCCAATGTGGTTAAATCTGTATTGTTAATGTACTCAAATGCTTTTGCAAAAAGAGGGTGTAAACTTGTGTATTTTGATGCTGAACTTAAACTATCTACTATCATTATCTTAAATTTTGAATTATAAATTTTAAATGAAAAGATGAATTTTAGATATTGAAAATTAATTCAACATTTAAAATTCATCATTCACAATAATATTAATTAACGTTGTACTCTACCACTACCATCTCCTTTCATTAAATCTTTAACGTCGCTTAATGTAGCGTGGTTTAAGTCGCCAGGAATAGTATGTTTTAAAGCACTTGCAGCAACTCCAAATTCTGCAGCTTCAGCCATTGGCATACCAGTTACTAAACCATAAATCAATCCACTAGCAAAGCTATCGCCACTTCCAACTCTATCTACAATTCTTACACTATATTCTTTTGTGTGATAAAAATCTGTTCCATCATACACCAATGCACTCCAGCCATTATCGCTTGCACTATGGCTTTCACGCAAACTTGAAGCAATAAATTTGAAACCAAATTTAGCTTTCATTTGTGCAAAAATATCTTTAAAACCATCAAGGTTTAATTCACCTTTTGTAACATCAGTATTTGCTGCTTTAAAACCTAAACACAAATCAGCATCTTCTTCATTACCAATACACACATCAACATATTCACAAAGCCCAGTCATAACTTCACGAGCTTTTTCTTTTGTCCATAATTTTTTTCTAAAATTTAAGTCAATACTTGTTGTAATTCCTTTAGCTCTTGCAGCTTTTAATGCAGCTAAAGTTAAAGCAGCAGCTTTATCGCTTAAAGCAGGTGTTATACCAGTTGTGTGAAACCAACTAGCACCATCTAGTATTTTATCCCAATCAAATTCGCTTGCATCAACATCTGCAATGCTTGCTCCTGCTCTATCATAAATTACTTGTGATGCACGCATAGAAGCTCCAGTTTCTAAAAAATAAATACCCAATCTATCACCTCCACGAGCCACAAATTGTGTATCGACACCATATCTTCTTAAATGATTTATGGCACTTTGACCAATTGCATTATTTGGCACTTTAGAAACAAAAGTTCCATTTAAACCATAGTTGCACAAAGCAGCAGAAACATTTGCTTCTCCGCCACCATAAGTAACATCAAAACTATCTGATTGTACAAAACGTAAATGACCAGGTGTTGAAAGACGAAGCATAATTTCGCCCATTGTAACTACTTTTTTTGACATAACTAATCGTGTTTTTTTTATTGATGTTGTTAAAATATTTAAAACAAATTTAGTTGTGTGAGGAGTATTTAAACATTGAAAAGCCCGAAATCGTTTGCAACTTTACCATCACTAATAGCTTATAGGAGTAACCTTATAGCCTTTTTTTCTTAATAAATTTATAATACCATAATTACCACTTAAATGCCCAGCTCCAAAAGCAAAAAAAGTAGGTTGCTTTTTTAAATTTTTAATAATAACGGGCAACCAATTTTTATTGCGTTCTTCAAGCATAGCAGTTTCAAATACATCATTTAAACCCCCAGATTTCATAAATTTATATAACTCATCAGGGTTCCTTTTTTTGTAAACTGCTACCATTTGTATCATCATTTGTTTTGCACTATCAAAATTTTTAACAGTTTGTAGTAGTGAGTTTATTTGACTATCCAAAGGCATTTTATCAATGGCTCTTATTTCATCATCCACAGTTTCTAAACCTAAAACTTCCATCTGTTTTTCTTTTGCCAATTTTACAAATTCTGTTTCGGGTTGAATAACATTTTTACAATCTATCATTTTTTGTGTAAGTAAACTAATACTTGCAAAAGGCTTGAAATTGTTGAAAAAACTAATGGACATTCCTGTTATTTTTTGAAAGCTATCTGCTACAATTTTATAATCATTACTATCAAGCAATTCCTTTAAACTTTTATCAGATTTCATTTTGGCAAGCATTTTCATTTGAATAGAAGGATCATCCATCTTCATTTCTTCAAACAATATAGTTGTAGAATTAAACTTTTCTTTTAAGGCAGTTGTTATTTCAAAATCTTCTTTACACATAATATGAAATGTACCAAAAAGATAGGACGGTTTAGCTAATCCTTTACCACTCACTTCCCACAATAAAGAGGACTGAACTGGTGTTTGAGCTTGTATAAAATAAACTGATATAAAAGTGAGTATAGATACTAATGCTATTTTCATAATATTTTTTTTAGTTAGTGTTTAATGCTCTAAAAATATTACATCTACCACGATTTATTAAAAAACAATACAATAAAAAAAGAGCGGTGTAAAACCGCTCCTTTTTATAAAAATTAAATTAACCTACTATCTTAAAATAGTAATAGTTCCACTTCTGGCTTGTA
>JBMLRA010000038.1:0-1943 GCA_049241265.1 Chitinophagaceae bacterium | reverse complement strand
TCATGGCATTCGTAATTCTATAATTTGGACTAGGGCCATTGGTTGCACCACCAGGGTTTAAAAAGTTATCTTTTGGAATAACCCAATAAACTTCTGTTGGAGGAGCAGCTTCAGATGAAGTTTGAAAAGCAGCAATAAAATTTGCAGCAGTTCCAATTGGTCTTAAGCTTAAAGCAACATTTGTACAACGTAAAACTTCTGCCCAATCTTGTGCATAATAAGCTACTCTTGCTCTTATAGCATAAACAACAGTACTATCAATAAAGATTCTAGCAGTATTACCACTTGTTGCACCACCTAATCTAAAGTTTACTAAACTTTGATTTAAATCAGCAAAAATAGCGTCGTAATTTTCTTTAACTGTTTTACGAAAAGGTTTTGTACTTAAAGGTAAAGCAGGGGCTACATCCATATAAGGTACTCCTAAACTAGTTGAGTTTCTACCAAAATCTGGAGCAAAATATCGCATACAATCAAAATGTGCCATTGCTCTTAAAGCCAACATTTCAGCCTTAATTCTTTGTGCTTCTCTTAAAGTTGCACCAGTTTCATATTTAGGCAAATTTTCTATAGTTTTATTTGCTCTAAAAATCACTTCGTATGGAGCTGAGTAAACACCACCTACTACACCTGTTGAAGAAGTAAATTGATAATCACTCATAGCGTTCCAGTTACCTAAACTTTCTAACGCTTCCACAAAATCATCACCCATTAAATCAGGTAACTGACTCCAACCACTAGCACTTCCACTAGCAGCTGCGTTTTGATAATAACTTGCTGATTGCAATGCATCATAAGTTCCTACTCTTGCAGCTCTAACATCATCAAAAGTTAAATACTCCGATTTGATTGCATCGGGTGTTGTATCTATTTGTTTATTGCAAGCAGTTCCTATTGTACCTATTATGGCAACTAGGCTTATGCTTTTAATTAATTTATTCATAATTCTTTTTGTTTAATTTTTAAAATGATACATTAAAACCAACATTTATACTGCGTTGCATAGGATAAGCACTTCCTGCAATACCTCCATTACCTGCAGCACCTGAACCACCTGAAGTAATATTTGAAAACTCAGGATCCCAAGACTGTACTTGTGTTTGTACAAATAAGTTTTGTCCTTGTACAAAGAAACGAGCACTTGAAATTTTTAATTTATCACAAGATTTTTTAGGTAAACTATAAGATAATGTAACATTTCTTAATCTCCAAAAATCACCCTTTTCAATAAACCTAGTTGTTTCTCCTATTGTTGCCTCTGTTAAACGAGGAAAGTTTGTGATTTGTCCAGGAGTAGTCCAAGCAGTTAAGCCAGATTTTGCAAAACCTGAGTTTGTGTATTGATAAAATTCTACATTAAAACGAGCGTTATTATACACTACATGACCCCAAGTTGCTACAACTAAAGCATTTAACTCAAATCCTTTGTAGCGAATATTTGTATTGAAACCAGCATTGTATGGTGCATCTGCAGTACCGATGATAACTCTATCATCGTCAGAATATGTTTCTGTGAATGATTTTCCATCTGCTTTAATGTAAACAGAATTACCATTTGCAGGATTAACACCATTAAAACGAACCATGTTAAATGAGTTAAATGGTTTACCTTGTCTTAAAATTTGCTCGTATCCATATAATCTATCTAATTGGTCGCTAGGTAATTCAGTAATTTCATTTTTATTGTATGCAAAGTTTCCTCCTAAGCTCCAAGTAAAATCTTTACCATCAATAACTTTATAGTTCAAGGTTACTTCAATACCTTTATTACTCATGTTTCCAGTATTTTTTAAGATACCACTTGCACCACTTGTTGAAGGTGCTTGAGAAACAAAGTATAATCCTTTTGTTAAGGCATCGTAATAATCAACAGTACCGGTTAAACGTTTTTTAAACATGGTAAAGTCTATACCTAATCCCCAAGTTCTTCTTCTTTCCCAAGT
>JBMLRA010000037.1:23909-25468 GCA_049241265.1 Chitinophagaceae bacterium | reverse complement strand
TATTTACTTGTAATTGCTGGAGTTTCTATTTGGAGTATTCGCAAGAGTAAAGAGTCTGCATCAGATTACTTTTTAGCAAATAGAAACTTAGGCTGGTTTGTTATTGGTGCATCTATACTTGCCTCAAATGTAGGCTCAGAGCATATTGTAGGGCTTGCAGGCTCAGCAGCAAAATCAGGAACAGTATTAGGACACTACGAATTACACTCATATATTGTACTTATTTTAGGTTGGGTTTTTGTGCCATTTTATATGCGAAGTATGGTGTACACAATGCCTGAGTTTTTAGAAAGAAGGTTTAGCCCCAAAGCAAGAAGATTGCTTTCGATCATTCAATTATTAAGCTATGTAATTACCAAAGCATCCGTTACAATTTTTGCAGGTGCGTTGGTTTTTAATCAATTTATGGGTGTTGATTTTTGGACAGGAGCTATCATCTTAGTTGTTGTAACAGGTGTGTACACTGTGTTTGGTGGCTTACACGCTGTAATGTACACAGAAGCCATACAGGCAATGGTGTTGTTGGTTGGCTCTGCAATTCTTTTGGTATTTGGTTTAAAAGAAGTTGGTGGTTGGAATGGAATGATTGCTGCTCTACCAAAAGAGAAACTAAATATGTTCCCATCTTTAAACGACCCAGATTATCCTTGGCTTGGAATTTTATTTGCATCGCCCATTGTAGGTATTTGGTATTGGTGTACAGATCAGCATATTGTGCAACGTTGCTTGGCAGGAAAGAATGAAAGAGAAGCTAGACGAGGAACCATTTTTGCTGCTTATTTAAAATTGCTTCCTTTCTTCATTTTCCTAATTCCAGGATTGATTGCTTATGTTTTGCATTCACAAGGGAAATTGCAATTAGACGATAACAATGCAGCTTTTCCTGCAATGGTTAAAACATTGATGCCTGTTGGATTACGTGGCTTATTGGCAGGTGGTTTATTAGCAGCTTTGATGAGTTCGTTGGCTTCAGTATATAATGCTTGTTCAACTTTATATACAATGGATATTTATCAAAAACAACACCCTGAGGCAAGTGAAAAGCAATTGGTAAAAGTGGGCAGAATTGCTACAGGTGTTGTTGTGCTTTTGGGTATGGCTTGGATTCCTTTAATGGGTAAAATTTCAAGTGGTTTATACGATTATTTACAAAGTGTTCAATCTTATTTAGCACCACCAATTGCTGCTGTATTTTTGTTAGGTGTTTTCTTTAAAAGGCTTAATGCAAAAGGGGCATTATCTGCAATGGTAATAGGTTTTATTATTGGGGTTTTAAAGCTCACTTTACAAATGTTTAAAGACGATTTGCCTTCTAATGGAATATTATATCAGTTTGCAACTATCAACTTTTTATATTTCTGTATTTACTTGTTTTTATTCTCTATTGCTATAATGGTAATCGTAAGTTTAACTACTCCAAAACCAGATGACATACAAATTCAAGGGCTAACATTTGCTACAACTGTTGCAGAGGATAAGGCTGCAAGTAGGGCAAGTTGGAATAAAACTGACGTAATATTATCGTTGATTGTGGTAGCTATTATTGTTGGGATATTTAT
>JBMLRA010000037.1:21673-23809 GCA_049241265.1 Chitinophagaceae bacterium | reverse complement strand
ACAACCACAAGAGTTTGTGGTATTAACATTGAGTGTTATGTATTTGGTAGTAATAGTCATTATCAAGAAGTGAGTTTAGCTGCAGCAAGCAGTTCCCAATCTATTGGCTCAATTACATTCACAGGAAGTTCTAACAATGCTGATACGTGTAAAGCCGCTATTGTTTACTCAGACCAAATTCCTTTTAGTGAAACAAGTGTACTAGCGACAGAAACTGTTATTTTTCCAGCTTCTTCTGGAACTTATGCTGTATGGAAAAAAATTAATGGCAACATTCCAGCAGGTACAAAATCTGTAAGAATTTACAGACAAATTTACTTTGGTAGTGGCAGCATCAGTAGCAGCAGTGGTAATGGAAGATTATTATATGGTTCAACTAGCACTCTAAGACTTGCTTCAATAGTAACATCTACAGCAACACCATTGCCTATTAAATTCAGCAGTACCAAGGCTTTTAGAAAGGGCAATAATGTTTCAATAGAATGGTCGATAGCAGATATATTCAATGTTAAAACTTTTCAAATTGAGCGTTCAAATAATAACTTTGATTATAAAACCATTTCAACTTTAAATGCTGAAAGTAATAAGCTTAATTATAAATGGGAAGATAATACTTTACTTTTAGGTGATTATTTCTATCGCATAAAAGCAGTTGAAATAAATGGTGATATTACTTACAGCAATGTGCTTAGCGTAAAAAGTGTTAAACAACAAATGTCTAGTATTAGCATATATCCTAACCCTATTAAAAATCAATCACTAACGTTAATGCTTCACAATGTCACGAAAGGAATCTATTCAATTTCCATATATAATGTTTATGGTACAGAAGTTTATAATTCAACTTTAAATCATAACGGATTGGATGAAGGCCTAAACTTGAACATTCCAAATAATATTAAAAATGGCGTTTACTATTTGGTTTTAAAGAATGACCAGCAAAGTCTTAGACATACTATTATTTTTCAATAATATTATGAGGGTTAATAGTTCAATTAGAATGATATTGTAGAGCTGTAGCAAGGTGTGTGTTACAAATATTAAAAATTTAAAACATTTTTCTAGCAGTTGTTGTTTCACCAACTTTAATGCTAAATGTTAATGATGGTGGTTTGTAACTTACAAGCCACCATCATTTTTTATGCAACATATTGGTTTTAAAACATTCTGTGAAATTTCTGTAGGGTTTACCCGTATATCTCACCCGTGATATTTCTGCACTTTTTTGTGGTAGAATACGGAAAATTATACGGTTTCTTTTTGTTTTGATTGTTTAATAGTTATTGCTACATAGTTTCACCACTTAATAATTATTCCCACACACTATGTTGAAACAAAACATACTGCTGCTATTTTTGAAAAGCGACAAAAGCCCACCAAATAGCTCTTTAATTCTATTTAACAGCAATAAAATCATAATGAAAAAAAGAAATACAGTTTTATTAGTTGCTTTTACATTACTATACTTTATAGTCAACTCTTGTAACAAAAACACAGGCTCGGGTGCTTGCGAAGCTGCTTTGACAATTGAAAATGCTGCTGGTCTTGAATTGCATATAAAAGACACTACACTAAACAGGTTTATTTATGATAAAGCACGACCCTTGTACAATGTAGATTCTATACAAATATGGAATAGTCAGGGCAAAAGATATCAACCTTTTCTTGTTGATGCCGCAGATACTTCACTGAACGGGGGGGCCATACTTCGCAATAGAAATAGTAGGATTATATGATGGTAGATATGATTCCAATATGTATAACGATACCATACGAAAAGATATTTATATAAGATACAAACCGACAGAATGGGATACATTAAGTGTTAGCTTTAAAGCATCCTCGGGACAATGTGGTAGTGAATTTGCTTTTTTGCAAGTTATGCATCATAGCAAAGTTATCAGCTATACACAAAACAATTTTGGACCTCGAATTTTAATTAAAAAATAAATAAAAAACAATGAAAAAAATATTCATTTGCTTACTAATAGCAACAATATGTAATTATAAATCTACCTATGCCCAAACTGTCGATAGTTGTGGTACAGACGATATGGATAGTGCTCTGTTTGTAAACCAACCTTGGTTTGGCAATAATCAATATTTAAACGATTTCTTGGATAGCATTGGATACCC
>JBMLRA010000037.1:0-21573 GCA_049241265.1 Chitinophagaceae bacterium | reverse complement strand
CTAAACTGATGTGCAGTAAATTTTGCAAAAACTCCCAGCAGGGCTTTCTTTTCCATTTTGGTTTAAAATATTCCATAATAAGTGATTATGATTAGGTATAATTACATATTTATCAATATCGACCAATCTATTTGCAAAAGGATATTACCCCGAGTAATAACTATCATTTTTAACTCATCGTTCGCCAAAAGGTGAGCTAAATTGTTGATAGTATCTGTGAAAAAAACACTTGTTGAAATTCCATTTGTCCCTGTGGTTTATAGGCTACATTCATATTTCAAACTTATTTTTTTCGGTTGTTGTGACACGAAACCGATAGTGAAACTAACGCCCACTTATTGGGTAAATTGGTTTTTGTTTGTATAATAAAAAAAGGCTAACAGTAATTGCTAGCCTTTTTTATTAAATCAATGTTTTCTAATTTCCATATACACTTAAAAATTTAATACGCATAATTTTCAATTGTTCCCAAGTGTAATTGTTTTCGCTTAATTCTTTTTGTGCTACGTCTAAAGAGGATGTTTCGCAGGTTTTAAAATATTCAATAATATCTTCTTGGTCGTATTCATCTAACCAATCGTCAATTGCATAATCTAAACCTAATTTGGTACCACTTGCAGCAATGGTTTCCATCTCTTCAAGCAGTTCAGGTAAATCAAGTCCTTTGTTTTTTGCAATAGTTTCTAAAGGAATTTTTTTATCGATGTTTTGTATAATATAAATTTTGTTGCTGCTTTTGTTAGCAACACTTTTCATTATAAAATCATCTGGTTTTTCAATATCGTTTTCCTCAACATATTTTGTAATTAACTCTACAAAAGGTTTACCATATTTTAATGCTTTTCCTTTGCTTACACCTTGACACTTTTCCAAATCTTCAAGTGTTGTTGGGAAATGCGTACTCATATCTTGCAACGAGTTTTCTAGGAAAATCACAAACGGCGGAAGTCCTTTTTTCTTAGCTTCTTTTAAGCGAAGATCCATTAACATTCCAAATAGTTTTTCATCGCTTGATGCAGTAGCTTCAGCAGCACTACTTCCATCGCTATCATCATCATCATCATCGTCATCTGCAAAAACAGTATTGATAACAATTTTAAACGATGCTGGTTTTTTCAACCAATCTTGTCCTTTATTGGTAAATTTAATTAATCCATATTCCTCAATATCTTTCTTAATCAAATCTTCTAAAAGCATTTGTCTAATTAAGCTATTCCAGTAGTGTGTTTCTTGATTATCTTTTCCAATACCAAACTCTGCAAGTTTCTCATGTCTAAACATTGTAACCTGTGGTGTTAGTCTGCCAATTATAACATTCACCATATATTCAGCAGGGAATCGTTCATCTAAAGCTTTTACAACTTTCATCACCTTCACCACATCATCTTTGCTTTCAATTTTTTCTTTTGGATTTCTGCAATTATCGCAAGAACCACAATTTTTATCTCCCCATTCTTCACCAAAATAATGTAATAGTATTTTTCTACGGCATACACTGCTTTCGCAATATGCTACTGTTTCGTTTATAAGTTGTGTAGTAACTTCCCTTTCGCTTAAAGGTTTATCACGCATTAAGTGTTCAAGTTTATGAACATCTTTGTGTGAGTAGTAAAGAATACAATTGCCTTCTAATCCATCACGCCCTGCACGTCCAGTTTCTTGATAATAATTTTCGATAGATTTGGGAATATTGTAGTGAATTACAAATCGAATATCTGGCTTGTCAATACCCATTCCAAATGCTATAGTAGCAACAATTACCTGTGTATCTTCATTTAAAAAAGCATCTTGTCTTTCTGCTCTTAATTTTTGATCAAGTCCTGCGTGGTAAGCAACAGCTTTAATATTATTTGCTACTAAAACTTCAGCAAGTTCTTCAGTAGTTCTTCTGTTTAAAGTATAAATAATACCACTCTTTCCCTTGTGCTGCGAAATAAATTTTGTAATGTGCTTAATTGTTTGCTCTTTTTTAAGCTTGGGCTGTATTTCGTAGTATAAATTAGTTCTATTAAAGGATGAAATAAAAATGTTAGGGCGGCGTAATCCTAAGTTTCTAACAATATCACTTTGCACTTTAGGTGTTGCGGTTGCTGTTAATGCAACAACTGGAATGGTAGGTGCAATAATATCCATCATTTCACGCAAACGCCTATACTCTGGTCTAAAATCATGTCCCCATTCACTAATACAGTGGGCTTCGTCAACAGCAAAGAAAGAGATATTCAAATCTGCAAAAAAATCAAGATTCTCTTGCTTGGTTAAAGTTTCTGGTGCTACATAAAGCAGTTTTGTTTTGCCACCCAATAAATCCTCTTTAACTGCTTTAATTTGTGTTTTATTTAAAGATGAATTTAAAAAGTGAGCCACATCATCTTGCTCGCTATATCCACGAATTAAATCGACCTGATTTTTCATCAATGCAATTAGTGGAGAAACTACAATAGCCACACCAGGTGTAATCATTGCAGGTAATTGGTAGCATAAACTTTTACCACCACCAGTTGGCATGATTACAAAAGTATCATGTCCGCTCAGCAAACTATTAATGGCTTCCTCTTGTCGTCCTTTAAATTCTTTAAATCCAAAATATTTTTTCAATCCTTCGTAAATACCCATCATTGGCACTAAAGGTTGAATGTTTTGTAGAGCAGCTTCGTTAAGTTTTGGTGTACTTCTTTTAGTGGGCTTTTTTGCAGGTGCTCTTTTACTTGTAGTTGTCATTTCAATCAATCAATTTATAGGGTGGGCATTACATATTGCCAATAAAAATTTAAGGTAACGCTTTTTTGTAATTCAGGTTGTTTTTTTTCAAAAAAAAGCAAAATCAATTGTTTTGTTTGAATATTACTTTTTTGCGAAATGTTTTCGAAGGTAGTGTAAACAATGATTTTGAACAAAGGATATTTTGTAGTTTTTTACTTTTTTACTCCAACTTCAAGTTTTGCTATACCCACAACCCTAAATTTGCGTTGCTATGCAATCAAAAATAGTTAATGCTGCCAACAAAACCATTGAATTAGAAGCTCAATCTATTAGCGGTTTATTGTCATTTATAAACGATGATTTTATTAAAGCTGTAAATACCATTCACCTTTCAAAGGGAAGAGTGGTAGTTAGTGGTATAGGAAAGAGTGCTATTGTGGGGCAAAAAATTGTTTCTACACTTAACTCAACAGGTACGCCATCACTTTTTATGCATGCAGCTGATGCTATTCATGGAGATTTGGGAATGGTTCAAGCGAATGATGTGGTGATTATAATTAGTAAAAGTGGAGAAAGCCCAGAGATTAAAGTATTGGTGCCATTGGTAAAAAATTTTGACAATACTATTATAGCAATTACTGGCAACTTGCAAGGGTTTTTAGCGGTTAATGCCGATATTGTTATTAACTCAACTGTAGAACAAGAAGCTTGCCCTAATAATCTTGCACCAACAACTAGTACAACTGCACAAATGGTTATGGGTGATGCTTTGGCTGTTGCTTTAATGGAAATAAAAGGATTTAATACAGCAGATTTTGCACGATACCATCCTGGTGGAAATTTGGGTAAAAGATTGTATTTAAGGGTTGAGGATTTGTTTGATAAAAATCAATCGCCAAAAGTGCTACTAAATGCAACGCTAAATGAAGTAATTGTAGAAATTACCAGCAAAAGATTAGGTGCAACAGCAGTTATAGATGAACATAATTTAGTAAAAGGTATTATTACTGATGGAGATTTAAGAAGGATGTTAGAAAAGAATCTGTTTAATACTAATATTACTGCTAGGGATATTTATTCAGTGAATCCAAAATTTATTGAGCCAGAAGTACTGGCAGTTGAAGCGTTGGAAATGATGCGTAAATTCGACATTAGTCAATTAATTGTAAGTAAAAAGAATAATTATTTTGGCATTTTACACTTGCACGATTTAATAAGGGAAGGAATAGTATAGTCTTGTTTAATTGGCATTGCTAATAGCTAATAACCCTTTAAATATCAATTCAGGTTCAAAGTTTATTTTGTTATTTAGATGTTTTGAAAAAAAAGCAGCATCGCCGCCAGTAACTATAACATTCAACTTGTCATATTTTTCTTTATACATGTCTATTATCCCATCTAACTCTTTTGCTAATCCATATAATACACCACTTAGTAAATTAGTTTTAGTGTCATATCCAACTAGAGGAAATTGATGTTCAGCTTTAACAATGGGTAATAATGCTGTGTAATCGTTCATAGCTTTAAATCGCATTTGCATTCCTGGTGAAATGCTCCCTCCTAAAAACTCACCAAACTTATTAATAAAATTATAGGTAATGCAGCTGCCTAACCCAATAGCTAAATTATGTTGCTTTGGAAACATTGCAACCGCTGCTGAACAAATTGCTAATCTATCTGCACCAATTGTTTCTGGCTTGCCTACGGGTGTTGTAATAGGTAATTTACTTTGGTAGTTTAGTTTATGAAACTGAGTGTTTTTTGATAATATTTCCTCTATTGCAATAGAATGATTAATAACAGATGAAAGTATTGATTTTGCTGGATTATACTTTATTAAAATCTTTTCTAAATCAGCCATAATATCATCGTTAAAAACAACGATATCTGCAATGTTATTATTAATAAACACAGCACATTTTTTGCGAGTGTTACCAAAATCTAAGCATAAAGTAGTCATATAATAATCGTAATTAAAATTGTCAATTATTTAGTTGGTGTGGTTTCTAAGCTTTCTAATATGTTATAGTAACTCTGGTATCTATCAAATGAAATTTCGTTATTACCAATGGCTTTTTTTATGGCACAACTGGGCTCGTTAATATGCAAACAATTATTAAACCTGCAATCTTGTAAATGCTTTTTCATTTCTGGAAAATAACCACTTAATTCTTGTCTGCTCATATCAACAATTCCCAATTCTCTAATTCCTGGAGTGTCTATTATTTTACCACCAAAGGGAAGGTCAAACATTTCAGCAAAAGTAGTTGTGTGCATTCCTTTTCCACTCCAATCACTCACTTCAGTTGTTCTTAAATTCAAATCGGGAAAAAGTAAATTGATGAAAGTAGATTTTCCTGTACCACTATGTCCACTAAGCAAAGTTGTTTTATTTGTTAAAACATTTCTCAATACATCTAGCCCTTCATTTTCTTGCATACTTACCAATAAAACAGTATAACCAATAGCATTATACATTACTTTAAGTTTGGCAAATTGTTCTAATTCTTTTTCCTCATAAATATCTGCTTTATTAAAAGCAATAATTGCAGGAACATGGTGCATTTCGCAAGCCACTAAAAACCTGTCAATAAAACCTTGTGATGTTTTGGGGTTTTTAAGTGTTGCAAATAATAAACTTTGATCAAGATTGCTAGCAACTATATGATGATGATGTTTATTGTGTGGTGAAACACGTGCTACATAATTATTTCTATCATAAATTTTACTAA
The DNA here is from genome assembly GCA_049241265.1 of Chitinophagaceae bacterium. GTDB lineage: Bacteria > Bacteroidota > Bacteroidia > Chitinophagales > Chitinophagaceae > CAIVPM01. The sequence continues at coordinate 16,138 of JBMLRA010000037.1, read as the reverse complement.
TGATGGCTGTATTTTCAAGTTCATCTTCAATCTCTAATTCAACAATATCACCTACTGCAATAGGATTGGTACTGGTAATATTATCAAGTTTTAAAACGCCTTTAATTCTGGCATTCATTCGCTTGCCAGTTTCGGTTTCAACAATATACCAACTGCCTGTTGATTTGTAAATAAGTGCTTTCAATAAAACGAAGATAGTTGCAGATTAATAAAACTTTGGTCATTTATTTTTATTGCGATAATCTAATATTATCAATACCGCTGTGACCAAAAATGGAATTGTGGATAGTGTGATTTTATAATTTTTACTGATAATGCCAATAAACAACATAAACATAAATAGCATTGCAATTGAGAACAGCCCAATAAAGGTTAATAATTTTGTTGGCTGTTTTTGAAACAATGTAAACAGCAAAATTACCTGACCCAATAGTGGTATTAAAATAAATGGATGAACAATAGAAGCGGGGTTGGTAAAAATTTTGGATAAAATTTCCATTTCAGCCTGATACAAAAAAATACTGCTAGACTTTCCCCACTCTAAATATCCCAAAAGCGAGAAAATAAATAAAGCGATATTGAATGCTTTTTGCTTCATATAAATAATTCCTATTAACTAACAAGCAGATGACTAAATTTTTCAGCATCATATTCGTGTTTCCAACGTTTATGGCTCCACAAATAATTTTCAGGATATTGGTGTATTTTTTCTTCAATAAACTGAATAAGTTTTTGGGTAATAAAGCCATATTCAGTTTGTTTAGGTTCTGTAGTAAGTAGAGTAGTTTCAATTTTATAATAACCTCTTTTTATTCTGTTTATATAAACCATAACAACAGCGGTATTATTTCCTTTTGAGCCAATTTCTGGCCCACGAACAAATGCAGTTTTTTTATTAAAGAAATTGGTCCAAATTGCTTTGCTAGGGTTTGATGGGCTTTGGTCTGCAATTAATCCAATGGAGTAGGGTTGTTTTGAGTAATTGGAGAAGTTATTTTTAAACTCATTATTTGGAATCATAATTGTTCCAAACTTGCTACGCATATCAACAATTATTTTATTGAAAGCCTTGTTACCTAAAGGTGCATACACACCTAAAAAATTGTTCTTGCAGTAGATACTTATTGCAAGATTCATAAACTCGTAATTAAAAAAATGTCCACTGTGCAATTGAATGTCTTGTTCTTTAGAAGAAAGTTGTTCAATTAAACTTCCATCAAATTCAATTCTGCTTAAAAATTCTTTTTTTGAGATAGATATTAGTTTGATAGTTTCTATAAACGTATCAATAAATAAATGAAAAAAGTCTTTAGCGATACGTTTTTTTTCTTTTTCTGTTTTATTAGGGAAAGCGATATTTAGGTTTTTCATCACTACATCTTTTCTGTAACCAAAGCAGTAATAAATAATAAAGTAAATAAAGTCACTTAACAAGTAAAGAACTCTCAATGGTAAAAGCGACAATAAATAAAAAATGGGAAATATGATGTAGTAGAGGAGCAATTGTTAGGGATTGGGAATAAGGAATTGGGAGTGTTCCCTTTTTTACGTAAATATTGCTGCTATAAATTTATAGCAGCAATACGAAAAGATTTTATCCTAGTGAACTAGTGCTTCATAATCATCTGCACTTAATAATGCATCCACTTCAGCAGGATTATCAACAGTCATTTTAATCATCCATCCTGCATTATAAGGATCGTTGTTTACAAGTTCAGGAGCTTTTTCTAAAGAAGCATTTACTTCTGTAATAGTTCCTGCTACAGGCAAAAACAAATCGCTTACAGTTTTAACAGCTTCTACACTACCAAAAACTTCGCCACTTGCAAAAGATTTACCAACAGAATTAATATCACAAAAAACAATATCTCCTAATTCGCTTTGTGCAAATTCTGTGATACCAATTGTTGCGATGTTTCCTTCTAATAAAATCCATTCGTGGTCTTTGGTGTAGCGTAGGTTTGATGGGAAATTCATAATGTCAAGTTTAAAATATTAATTAAGTATTTTGATTTTCATTCTAACGTTTTTCACAGGTCTGTCACCAGGATAACAAGGTGTTGTGGCAATTTTATCAATTACATCTAAGCCAATAAAAACTTCGCCAAAAACAGTATAGTTTTGATCAAGAAATGGTGTGCCACCAATACGTTGATAAATTTCTTTTTGCTCTTTTGTGTAATTATTAGCAGCATTTAATTGAGCCGAATCTGTTTTTTTGCCTTGTACAATATAAAACTGGCAATTGCTACTTTTCTTTTCGGCGTTATTATCTCTCGCTGCAGCTAAAGCTCCTTTCTTATGTATTAAATTACTTCTAAATTCAGCAGGAACCATTGGAATTCCTGGTGCGTCGCCACCACCCAACATTGCTGTACTATCTGCACGTTTACTTCCAGGGTCACCACCTTGAATCATAAAGCCATTTATAACCCTATGAAATAGTAAGCTATCGTAAAAGCCTTGTTTTACTAGTTTAATAAAATTATCTCTATGTTGTGGAGTGCTATTGTACAATCTAGCTGTCATTACTCCAAAATCGGTAGTAATTTCTACAATTGTTTCACTAGGTTTAGCTGTTTCGACCTTGCTAGTTTCTTTTACAATTTCTTTTGGCTTCGCTTTTTGTGCAAATAAGCCGATTGTGCATAATAGTGTTGTAGCTAAAAATATTTTCTTCATTTACTTAAATAAATTCTTGTTGTTCAAAATAAAGGAGAATATGGTCTTTTAAAAAATTTTCCTGTTCCATTAAACCTAAAACTGGTAATTCTTTTAGTTGCGTAAAATGCGGCCACCCTTGTTCATCAATAACATCTAAACTGTAAAAACCACTACTACTAAGTACTGTACAAACAGCAACGTGCATTAAATCTTGTTTTTGCTCTTTGCTAATTTTTTCTATTAAAAAACCAGTTTCTTGTAGCCCAATTAAAAAAAGAATAGCTTCTGTGTCGGGCTTTTTGCCAAATTTTTCTAAAAGTTTGGCTTCCAATGTCCACCATCTTTGCTGCAAATCATCTTTCACATTCATTTTACAAAAATAGTAGCTTAGTTGATTGGCTGTTTTATTAATTCTCAATACCTGCAGTTAATTCTCTAAATACATTTTCCAAACTCTTGCTTTTTGCTTGTAGGTTTACTAATAAATCATCAGCTACAATATTGCCTCTGTTAATAATAATAACCCTATTGCAAATAGCTTCTACTTCTTGTAAAATATGTGATGAAAATAGAACTGTCTTGTTTTTTCCTTGCTCCTTAATTACGTTTCGTATTTCTATAATTTGATTAGGATCTAAACCAGTTGTTGGTTCATCTAAAATTAATACCTCTGGTTGATGAATTAATGCAGCTGCTAATCCAACTCGTTGTTTATAGCCCTTTGAAAGTTGCCCCACTTTTTTCTTTTGCTCTAACTGCAAGCCTACCAAATCTATTACATTTTTAATTTCTGATTGTTCATTTTTAATAGAATGTACACCAGCAATAAAACTCAAATATTCCTTTACATACATTTCGTAGTATAATGGATTTGCTTCGGGCAAATAACCAATTTTTCTTTTGGCTTCTATGGTGTTTTCTTTAACATCAATACCACAAACTTTTGCAGTGCCACTATCTTGCTGCAAATAGCCAGTAAGTATTTTCATTGTGGTGCTTTTGCCAGCCCCATTTGGCCCTAAAAAACCAACAATTTCGCCCTTGTTAATATTAAAAGAAATATTATCAACAGCTTTTTGTGTACCGTATAGTTTTGTTAATCCTGCTACTTCAATTGACATTTTGTAAAGATAAGAGTAGTGGAGGAAGTTGAAAAATAACAAAATGAGAATAATGTGTTGAGTAGAAGATTTAAATTCAAAAGAGTTCATTTTTTTAAATAGTTTGCCACAAATTTTACGTTGAAATATTGCAATGGTTATCGTAGCAGAAATTTGGTGAGGAAAGAAAAAAGTCGCCTCATAAAAACCTTATCCCCCTAACTTTAGCCACTGAAATAAAACGATTGTAATGAGTTATCCTTATCAAATAAAATCTTACGAAGAATACAAAGAAGTTTATCAAAAAAGTATAGAAAATCCAGAAGCATTTTGGACTGAAATTGCTGAACATTTTACTTGGAAAAAGAAATGGGATAAAGTGTTGGAATGGAATTTTACCGAACCTAAAGTTGAATGGTTTAAAGGTGCAAAACTAAACATTACAGAAAACTGCATAGACAGGCATTTGGCAACAATGGGAGATAAACCTGCCATTATTTGGGAGCCTAATAATCCTGAGGAGAGAGTTCGTACAGTAACCTACAATCGCTTACACAAAAGGGTTTGCCAGTTTGCACAAGTATTAAAAAATAATGGAGTAAAGAAAGGAGATAGGGTTTGCATTTATATGGGAATGATTCCAGAATTGGCTTATGCAGTGTTGGGTTGTGCTAGAATTGGAGCTATTCATTCTGTAATTTTTGGTGGCTTTTCTGCACAAAGTATAGCTGATAGATTAGAAGATGCACAAGCTGAATTTATTGTTACTTGTGATGGTGCTTACAGAGGCGAAAAAGTAATTCCTTTAAAAAATGTAATTGATGATGCTTTAATAGGTAATAAAACAGTTAAAAAGGTAATTGTTTATACTAGAACACGCACTCCAGTTTCAATGATTAAAGGAAGAGATATTTGGTGGGAAGATGAAATGGAATTTGCAGAACATCAAGTAGAAAAAGATGGTGTGGTAAACTTTGAAGCAGAGGAAATGGATGCAGAAGATCCTTTATTTATTTTATATACAAGTGGCAGTACAGGCAAACCAAAAGGCGTAGTACATAGCAGTGCTGGCTATATGGTTTGGACGAATTATACATTCGTTAATGTGTTTCAGTACCAGCCAGAACAAGTGCATTTTTGCACAGCCGATATTGGCTGGATTACAGGGCATAGTTATATTGTATATGGTCCATTGAGTGCAGGTGCCACAAGCTTAATGTTTGAAGGTATTCCAACCTATCCTGATGCTGGAAGGTTTTGGGATATAGTTGATAAACACAAGGTAAATATTCTTTACACTGCACCAACTGCCATTAGAAGTTTAATGAGTTTTGGTAAAATTCCGTTAGGTGGGAAAGATTTATCATCTTTAAAAGTTTTAGGCACAGTTGGTGAGCCAATAAATGAAGAAGCTTGGAATTGGTACAATGAACATATTGGCAAACGAAAATGCCCCATTGTTGACACTTGGTGGCAAACAGAAACAGGTGGCACCTTAATATCAAACTTTGCAGGTATAACACCAGCAAAACCTAGTTGGGCAACATTGCCAATGCCAGGTGTGCAACCTATTTTGGTTGATGATAAAGGCAATGAAGTAACAGATAAAGATGAAAATGGAATGTTGAAGGGAAACCTTTGTATTAAAGCTCCTTGGCCTAGTATTTTAAGAACAACTTATGGTGACCACGAACGTTGCAGAACCAACTATTTTGCCACATATCCTAATTTATATTTTACTGGTGATGGTGCTATAAAAGATGAAAATGGATTTTATAGAATTACAGGTAGGGTTGATGATGTATTAAATGTAAGTGGACATAGAATTGGCACAGCAGAAGTAGAAAATGCTTTAAATATGCACGCCGATGTGGTAGAAAGTGCAGTGGTTGGTTACCCTCACGATATTAAAGGACAAGGTATTTATGCTTATGTTATTTGCAACCATTTTCATAGTAGTGAAGAGCAAACAAGAAAAGATATTTTGCAAACTGTTACTCGTGTAATTGGAGCAATAGCAAAGCCCGATAAAATTCAGTTTGTAACAGGTTTGCCCAAAACTAGAAGTGGAAAAATTATGCGTAGAATTTTAAGAAAGATTGCAGAAGGAGAAGTTGAAAACTTGGGAGACACATCAACACTGCTAGATCCTGGAGTTGTTGATGAAATAAAAAACGGAAGATTGTAATAAACTAAAAGAGCCATCAAATTCTGATGGCTCTTTTGTTACAATTGAATCGGATAAAACTCTAAGTATTGAGAAGTTGTTTAAGTACTTATTTAATCAATGGAACACAGACGATATGCAATAATGACGTTTTACTAACTGCTGCTGTAGTTTTTTTTAATTATTTTTCACAGGGTATAATAGCTGCATAAAGACAAGAATTCGAATAAACAGACAATTCTATATTATTTTTTAAAACCACCTAACCTTTTGCTTTTTAGTTGCGTAGTAGTAATTATTAAACCAAATATTGCTTACTTTTAAACTACTATTATGAAAAAAATTATCACACTTTTAGCTGTTTGCTTTCTTAGTGTTGCAAATATTAAAGCACAATATGTAAACATACCAGATGCTAATTTTAAAGCATTTTTACAAAGCAAGTACCCGACTGCATTTAATGGTGCAGGGCAAATGGACACTACAAACAGTTTGATAGTGGGTGAAATTAATTTTGATTGTAGCAGTAATAATATTGCTAGTATTGATGGAATTGAATATTTTAAAAATTTAATAAATTTTCAATGTTCTTTGAATCAAATAAAAAAAATAAAAGCATTACCTAGTTCAATAAAAACAATTGACTGTTATCAAAATATTTTAGACAGTTTACCAGCCTTACCATCAGTATTACAATACTTAAACTGTTCTGTTAATTCCATCAAAAGCTTACCAAATCTACCAAATACACTAACATATCTTAATTGTGCAGGCAATTTACTCACAAGCTTGCCAAACTTACCAAATACACTAACACAACTGTGGTGTCCCAATAACAAACTCTCTAATTTACCAGTTTTACCAATTTCACTTGGTTTATTATACTGTAGCGATAATTTGCTTACTAGCTTACCTTTTTTACCAAATACAGTTGGCTCAATTTATTGCTCTAACAATTTGCTCACAAGTATTAGTAATCTGCCAACATCATTAGGTTATGCCGAATTTGTAAATAATAAACTTACCTCACTACCTACCTTACCAGCTAATCTTGGGTGGTTTAATTGCAGTAATAATTTAATTACAAGTATTCCAAATATTCCAAATAGTATGTACTGGATGCAATGTGGCAATAACAAACTAACCAGTTTACCAGCATTGCCAAGCAATATCTACAATCTTAGTTGCGATACTAATTTACTTACCCATTTGCCAACTTTGCCAGACACAATAATATTATTAAGTTGCACACATAATAATTTACAATGCTTACCTAAATTACCAAACACTTTAAAAAATTTATGTATAGATACTTTTAAAATAAAGTGTTTGCCAAATTTTGTTACAGGTCTTACTGTTTACGATACTGCCCCATATTGGTATAGTATATCAGGCATAACAAATTATTCAATATGTAACGCCTCAAACAACCCTAATAATTGTCAAACTTATAGTTCTACATTTATTAATATGGTAAATATACCAGACACATCTTTTGGTAAATTTTTACTAGCCCAATACCCAAGCTGTTTATATAAAGATGCCAGTAATTTATATTGGATGGATACTACTTGTAGTGATGTGGTGGGTGCAACAAATATGTATTGTCACAACTATACAGGTATAAATCAAATTCAGAATTTAGAAGGAATACAATACTTTAAAAACCTATTAGTGTTTTATGGTGGGGGTAATTTGATAAACAATATTCCAGCTTTGCCAAATTCTTTAAGGAATTTTGAATGTAGTTATAACCAGCTAACAAATTTGCCACCTTTGCCAGATAAGTTAGAAATTCTTAATTGTAGTCATAACCAATTAACAAGTTTGCCTATTTTACCAAGCAAGTTTATAATACTAGATTGTAGTCATAACCAGCTAACAAATTTGCCAGCATTGCCTGCACTTATAAGAGGGTTGGATTGTAATAGTAATTTATTGACTAGTCTTCCAAGTTTGCCAAATGGATATATGGACTCAATCATTTGTTATGGTAATAATATTTATTGTTTGCCGAGATTACCTGATACAGTTAGGAATTTAGGATTGGATAGTTCTAAAATACACTGTCTTCCAAACTCGCCAAAAATTATTTATCAAGTTTTAAATTTTAGTACAGGATATTGGGCTTCGCCAATCTCACTACCCGTTTGCAACAACACCAACAACCCCAATAATTGCCCAGTATTTAACCCTTATGTAAACATACCAGACACATCTTTTGGTAAATTTTTACTTGCCCAATACCCAAGCTGTTTATATAAAGATGCCAGTAATTTATATTGGATGGATACTACTTGCAGTGGGGTGGTGAATGAGGATAGTATAATTTGTGTTGGTAAAAGTATTGCAGATTTAAACGGAGTGCAATATTTCAAGAACTTAGAATCTTTAAATTGTTCTTCTAACAAATTACTGCAATTGCCAACACTACCAAGTTCTTTGAAATGGTTAATTTGTTACGAGAATCAACTATCAAGTTTACCTTCTTTACCTGGTTCTCTTGAGTTTCTAGAGTGTAGTGTTAATCAATTAGTTAGTTTACCTTCTCTGCCAAATACACTTACATCTCTGGCTTGTGGTAGTAATAAAATGAAACAACTTCCTTCTTTACCTGGTTCTCTTGAGTTTCTACATTGTAGTGTTAATCAATTAGATTCTTTACCGACATTGCCAAATACACTACAAGCCTTATTCTGTGATAGCAACTTTATTGTTAAATTGCCCTTGTTACCAAATACATTACAAACTTTAAATTGTAATTCAAATCAAATTTTGAGTTTGCCAGTATTGCCAAACTCAATAAGCGATTTATTTTGCTCCAGGAACAACCTTACTAATTTACCAACTTTACCAAGCAATATTAGTGTACTATTCTGTTCAAGTAACAAATTATCAACTTTGCCTGATCTTCCAAATTCTTTAACAGAGCTTTTTTGCTCTGATAATAATATTTATTGCTTGCCAAAATTACCAGATAATCTTTTTCTAATAGGTGTAGATATGGGAACGAAAATAAATTGTCTTCCCAATTTACCTATAAATCTAGGCTATTCATTTCCAGTTTGCAACCCCACCAATAACATCAATCAATGTAAATCTTTTCCAACTATAGTTGGCAGGGTGTTTACAGATAATAACAGCAATGGTATAAAAGACGCCAATGAGTTTTATAGACCTTTTGTAAAACAACTTGCAAGCAATGGAGATGCCACTTTTAGTAATTTAAATGGTGCATTTGCCTTTAGTTTCGATAGCACGGGTAGCTATAGCTTAAAAACCATTGCCCCTAAATATTTTAAAGCAGTGCCAGATAGCAATAGCTTCAGTTTTGCAAATAATAATGTTTATTTAGCTGTGCCAGATATTGCATTGCAACCAACAACTGTTAAAGATAGCTTAGCTATTGTGGTTACACCATTAAACAGCAGGGCAAGGCCAGGTTTTAGCTTTCCTTATCATTTGGGTTATGCCAATGCAGGCACAACAAATCTTTACACAACAGTTAGTTTTATTTACGATACTAGTCGTTTGGTATATGATAGTAGTAGTGTTGCCATTATTAGCCATACAAACAATACAATTGTTATTTCAACAGATAGCTTAGTTGCTGGGCAGGGCAAATATGCACAACTATATTTTAGGGTTAAGCCAACTGCTGTTATTGGCGATAGTCTGTTTGCAGTTGCCAATGCAGTATCAAATGCAACTACCGCAACTAATGGCAATGTAACTATTATTACTGGTAGTTTTGACCCCAACGATAAAGTGGCAACACCACAATTAACACCAACACAAGTTACCAATGGAGAGTGGATAGAATACACCATTCGTTTTCAAAATACAGGTAACGATACTGCTATAAATGTGGTATTGGCAGATACTTTAAGTAGTTTATTGCAACCTGGTTATTTCAATGTAATTTCTACATCACATTTAGCTAATCTGTCATATTCGTTCAACAACAATATTGTTTATTTTGAATTTTTAAATATCTATCTGCCCGATAGTGCTACCAATTATAGTGGTAGCCAAGGTTGGATAACATTTAAAGTGAAACCTTTAGCAGCCGTTGCTGTGGGTACTTATATTGACAATAAAGCCTCTATTTATTTTGATTATAATAAACCAATTGTAACCAATCTTGCTAGAACATTAATATCTACTATTGTTCCTGTTAAATTGTTGAGTTATGAATTAAGGTTGGTAAACGAAGCAACAAGAAACGAGAAACGAGTAACGAATATTTGGGCAACAGCCAATGAAATTAATGCTTCGCATTTTAATGTTCAACGTTCTATTGATGGTGTTAACTTTAAAACTGTGGGACAGGTTGCAGCAAAAGGCAACGGTGTTTATAGTTTTATCGACCCATTAACCAATTACCATTTACCATCGTCTATTTTCTATCGTTTGCAAATGGTAGATAAGGATGGTAGATTTGAATATTCACCAATCAGAGAAATCAACCTTCAACCTACAATATCTAATATTCGATTATATCCAAATCCTGCAAAAGAAATTGTTACAGTTGAATGTGCAAATGCAAAAGAAATATTGATTACTGATTATTTTGGAAGAACCAAACACAAGGCAATAATCAATAATCAATTATCAATAATCAATGTTCAAGGATTCGCAAAAGGTATTTATTTAGTGCAAGTAGTTTTGGATAATGGTAGTATTAAAACAGAAAAATTAATTGTAGAATAAGGGGATTATTAACTTCTCGAAAGTTTCCAGCTTTCGAGAAGTTTTAATGATATAAAAAAATTCGTCTTTGCAACTTATAATGGTTTGCGTGAAAAATTTAAAAATATGAAAAAGATAATTTACATACTGATGCTTTTTGCAACAATTGTTTCAATAACATCTTGCAAAAAAACTACTAGTGCCTCAACTAATAGCATAGATAATTTATTTACAGAAAAGATAGATAATATTAAGCTTAAGGAACCTGTGCTACTATCTTTTGGCGATGCAGGAACTACAATTGTTGATTGGCAAATTGCACCCAACAATAATGTTGAAATTAACAAGGCTGGCAAGTATGCAACTGTAAAATTTAATGATGCTGGTGTGTACACTGCTATTGCAAAAGCTAATAACAAACAAGCAACATATATTGTTACAGTTGTTAATACTTTGTATAGCGATATTGGCAGTAGTTATAGTGTAACAGCATCAAAAATTGTTGGCGTAAATATTAATGAAGATGTGTTGTTTACAGTTAATAACCCACAATCAACAAATCTGGTTTGGAGCGTTAAAGGGCAACTGCCAAATGTTCAAATTTCGCTAGATAAAAAATCTGCATTGGTTAGTTTTAAAGGTGGCACATCTGGAACTGTAACTGTAAGCGATGGCATTAATAAACAAAGTAGAACAGTATTTTTAAATGATGCATCTAGCAGTGGCGTTATAGAAAATGTGCCATTGATTCTTGGAGATAAACTTACCATTACGCCATCTGTAGAAACAGATATTAATGGTATTAAAACATTAAAATTTACAGCAAATACAATGTTTAATTATCAATGCAATACAGATAAAATTTTGAGTGCAGTGGTTGTTGATAATGGAGAATATCAAATTAGTTATGGCGGTGTTGCTATGGCAACAAACCCTTGCTCAGAAATTAATAGAGCAAATTGTAGCAACAGTTTTGTAAATATGTCTGTTGGTTTACATCCATTTTCTATCAACTACGAAAACAAAACTTTCACAGGCACAATTGATGTTGGTTCAAATGGTGTATTTAGTTTTAACTGGAATAATAATAATTTAGTTTCACTAACATCTTTACAAGTTAGTAAAGGCTATAGAACAATTAATAGATAAGTATATTGACAGATGAATTAAACATATTATTACAAGGTTGTATTAAATACGACAGACTGAGTCAGGAGAAATTGTATCGTCAATTGTATCCTGCTTTATTTGTTTTGTGCTGCAAGTTTTTTGATGATGAACACGATATTCTAACTGCATTAAATAATGGTATGTTACAGGTGTTTAACAACATTGAAAAATTTGATGCTGCAAAAGGTGATTTAAAAGGATGGGTTTATATAATAGTTAGAAATGCAGCTGTATCATTAGTTCGGTCAAAAAATGCAAAACCCACAACACAAGAATTAACAAAAGAATTGCAAGTAGAAGTAAGTGTAAATCCTTTTAAAGGGGAAAGCGATGAGAATGTTATTAGCTACCTTAAAAATTTAACCACTACAACAAGAGCAGTATTCAATTTATTTTATATTGAAGGATTGTTGATTAAAGAAATTGCCATTTGTTTAGATATGAAAGAAGGAACTGTTAAATGGCATTTAAGTGATGGAAGAAATAAACTAAAAACATTAGTTAATAGCAGTGTAAAAAACACAGTTTATGCAAAATAATAATCATGATATGAACAATAATGAAGCAAAACCTTTCATATCTTTTGAAAAAGCTTGGGCTGGTTTAAAACCAGAACTTGATGCTGAAGCAGCAAGAAGAGAAAAGCGAAAAAGAAGAATAATTTTCTTTTGGTTTACCAGCATTGTAATAGGCTTGGGTATTGGTGTTTATGTTTTTGAAAACAATAAGATTAAGAGCAACTATATAGTACAAAAAAATGCAGCAATAAGTAATACTGAAGACAAGGAAGTATCGACAATTAACAAAGAATTTAATACTAAAGAACCAACAAAAGCTGAATCAAGAAAAAATAATGAAATGACATTTACTAGTGAAGTAAAACCTAGTTCAAATGTTGTTATAGAATCAAGCCAAGTAAACACAAAGCTGCAAAATGCAAGAGTATTTAAAACTAAAATTGCTGCTGCTAGTATTAAGAATAGTATAGCTGAAAAAGATGTTATTAGTAATGTTGCACATCATTCGATTAAAACTAAATCTCAAGGTGCTAAAACCATTATACAAACTAGTGATAATGGTTTGAAATATTCTAAAGCATCGCAACAAAAAAGTAAGGAAAGTACACTCGAGGTGGTTACAGATGTAACAGATAATCTTGAAAAAGATATTACTCAAACAAATCTTTCAAATTCAATTGTTGCAGCAACAGGTTCAATAGATTCAACAAAAAAATTAGTTGATACAACGGCTGTTAAATCAAGCATAGCAAATACATCAACTAATAAAACAAACAAAGCAGAAGGAAAAAAATCTAATGCTTTTCACTATGGTTTACAATGGAATTTACCTGCACAAGTGGGGGTTAATTTTTTAGATGTAAATAGTGTTAATCAGCCTGCTACTTTGTTAATTCCTCAACTGTTTGTTAGTAAGCAATTAGGTAAGAAACATAGTTTGATTTTGGCGTTTAATCCTTACGCCCAGTATTATTTAAACAACAAAGCTGTTGTTGATTTTAATAAGTATGATGTTGTTATTTATTCTGCTTCACAATCAAATACAATAAAGCCAGAAGAAATTACTTATACAGAAGCAACTGCTTTCAATAAACTAATTTCTATAGAAGCATCTTTGTTATATCAATATCAAATTTCATCAAAAGTTAAAATTGGATTTGGCATTAGCAATAGTTGGGTACAAGCTGCTTTAATGCAAAACAAAGTTGTTAAAAATGCTTCGCTAATAACACGAGATAGTTTATATGGAATTGATAAAACCGATAAAGATTGGAGTCATTTGAAAACGTCTTTTTTATTGGGTAAATTAGAGCTTCAATACAACATAAAAAAACTAGATATTGGCATTTGTTTTAGTAAACCAATTTCTAGTCCATTTGATATTAGCCAATACAAAACACCTATTAACACAAATTTATTTGTTAGATGGATGATTAAATAGTTTACGAATTACAATTTAAGATTTACGATTTGAAAGGTCTATGCGATATTTATTTTGTTACTTCGCTTTGTAAAGATGAAATCGTAAATCAAAAATCAATTAATCGTAAATAGTAATGTCTGGCATCTACATACATATTCCTTTTTGTAAAAAAGCTTGTCATTATTGTAATTTTCATTTTTCTACAACGCAACATTTGTTGCCAAAAATGATTGCTGCTATTGCAAAAGAAGCTGAATTAAGAAAAGATTATATTACTGAAACTATTGATACTATTTACTTTGGTGGAGGAACTCCTTCAATTTTAAATTCTGATGATATTGAATTTTTGCTAAATAGTTGTAAGCAATTTTTTGATGTAAACCCATCTGCTGAAATAACGCTAGAAGCAAATCCTGATGATATTACAGAAGAAAAACTATTAGCTTGGAAAGCTATTGGTATTAATAGATTTAGTTTAGGAATACAGAGTTTTATTGATGATGAATTGCAATGGATGAACCGTAGCCACGATGCAGAGCAAGCAAAAAATTGTATAACTCTTATTAAAAAATACTTTAATAATTATTCCATTGATTTAATTTTTGGTAGCCAATTATTAACCAATGAACAGTGGCAAAAAAATATTGAAACTGCCTTATCATTCAATCCACCACATTTATCTTGTTATGCATTAACAGTAGAAGAAAAAACAGCATTGGGAAACAAGGTTGAAAAAAAGCAACTTCAAAACATAGACAGTAATAAACAAGCAGAACAGTTTGAAACCCTAATGTTTCAATTAGAACAAGCTGGTTACAATCATTATGAAATAAGCAACTACGCAAAGCCAGGGTTTGAAAGCAAGCATAATAGTAATTATTGGAAGGGAAAACACTACCTGGGGCTAGGCCCATCTGCACATTCTTTTAATGGTTTTTCTCGTAGTTGGAATGTATCAAACAATGCATTATATATTAAAGGTGTGGATGTTTTAGAAACAGAAATACTAACTGAGGAACAACAGTTGAATGAATATATTATGATTTCTTTAAGAACATCTAAAGGAATTGATATAGAGGTTGTAAAACAAAAATGGTCAGTTGAAAAAGCAAATGAATTATTGTTAAATTCTCAAGTTTGGCTCAATTCAAATCACCTAGTAATGAATGCGAATAACTTGCAGTTAACCAAGCTTGGAAAACTTTTTGCCGATGGTATTGCTGCTGATTTGTTTTTGTAGAAGATTGTTTGCTACAAAGCGAAATGAGTTAGGATGTTGAGGTTTCGAGGGTGAGAAATGACAGCATTTTAGAAAGAGATGTAGTTAAAATTAGTCTCTATTTTCTTGCCTTGCATTTATGATTTCTACTTCAATATTAGTATAGAACCACGCACATAATTCATTAACAATAGTTTCTATTTGCCCTTGAGTAATCTGTTTAGTATAAAGTCTATTAATTGTTTTTTTACTCACCGAAGAAAATATTTCATAACTATTTTGATGAAAATATATTCGAATTTCCCCTGCATTGTAATTATCATTTCCCTTTCCAAATCTTAATGAAGAAAATGATGTTTGTATCTTTATTGAGTTATACACCTTATCACTTGGAGTTAGGAGATCTTTCGATAATAAATCTAATTTAGTGTACGTATATACACTTCCTGCTATACTTAGTTTATATGTCTTAGTATTAAAGAAAACCTCAAACTGGTTTAACTTTTCATCCCATAATTTTATTAAAGGAATAACACTTTTATTAACAATATTCATTACGCTATCCATACTATATTTCACTTTCACTTCATCATCTTCTCCTAGCTTGCCTTTAAGCAATGTTAGCTTTTTCTCCCAATCTTGTGGTTCCTCAATATTCTCTCCTTTACCTGCTTTAATACCTATATCTAAACTCCAAATTAACTGTTCAGCAATATATTCAATAAAGGCATCAACGTTTCCGGCGTCGGCTTTGTTTAAAGCATCTAAATAATTTTTCTTGTCACTTGATTTTATGACGATGGGTGGTAAATTATTTTTTAACAAAACATAGTTAACCAACAACCTTGATATTCTTCCATTGCCATCATCAAATGGATGAATACGTACAAATTTGTAGTGTAATAAAGCTGCTAATTCAATTGGATGTAACTCCCTTTTTTTTACTTCAGCATTATACCATTGTATTAATTCGCCCATTAAAATGGGTGTGTCTATAACACTTGCAAACTCAAAATTTTCTCCGTTTTGCAATCGAACATTATTTGGATATTCTTTATAATCTCCGATGTTTATTAATCTGCGTGTTTGTTGCCCATCTTGAGTTATGGCCTCTTTATAAAATGGCTTTACTAAAATAATTTCATTGAGTTGGCGGTGGCAAATTTTGGTCGGTATTCACAAAAC
>JBMLRA010000036.1:0-1172 GCA_049241265.1 Chitinophagaceae bacterium | reverse complement strand
CTTTTGAAGTAATATCTACACAAAAGGTAGTTGTTCCTGGAGTTGATACAACTAAAGAAAACATAGCAAAAATTAACGCTGCAACTTCCTTAGATGAATTGAAAACTATTTACACAGAAATACCAATCGAGCAAAAAAACAATGAAGTTGTTTCTGCTAAGGATGCAATGAAAGCTAAATTAACTCCTAATGAATAGTTACGAAAAATGGCAATTGAAAAAGTATGGTAACATAACCCCATCTAATGAGGTGGGGTTATTCCCAAATTTAACTGCTGACGAAAAGCAACAATCAAAAATAGATGATTTTGTTTTTGAAGATAGGCAAGAAATTGAAATGTTAGAATTATATGGGCATTAAAAAACTAGTTTTTATTTGTTGGCTAAACAATCAACACTACAATATAGCTGCTAATTATAGGGCTGCTTTGCAACGTGAAATTGATATAGCAAAACATTACAATTACACTAATGAGCCTTTACTTATTGCAGCTTTGAAACAAATTGAACTGCCTAAGAACGAAACAT
Source organism: Chitinophagaceae bacterium (assembly GCA_049241265.1). Lineage (GTDB taxonomy): Bacteria > Bacteroidota > Bacteroidia > Chitinophagales > Chitinophagaceae > CAIVPM01. The sequence goes on along the minus strand of JBMLRA010000036.1, from coordinate 645 downwards.
ACAAAGGCACTTTAACACGAAATGAACAATTTTTAATTTTTAATCAAGAACGCAAAATAAATAAACAAGCTATTTTGCAAGAAATTTTAAAGGAACTGGCAACCTATAACCAGCAATTACAATGGAAAAAATTAGAATTAATGGTAGCATCTGTTTAACAGAACTAATTGAAAAAGCAAAAGGACAACATTCAGCTTTTTCAAAAGCTGCAAATGGTAAAATTTATGTAAACTTTACAGGTTGGGTTAATGACAACAAAGACCATTACCAAGACTTTAGTTTGCAATTGAATAGCACTAAAGAAAAAAGCGAAGCTGAGGGTAAAGTTTATTTTGGTAATGGTAGAATTAAACCTAATCAATCCGCCCATGATACAACTGCAGCTGTTGCAACTTCACCTATTTTAGATATTGCAGACGATTTACCATTCTAAAATGGATTATAAAAAGTCATATCAACAAGCCCATGAGTTTTGGTTTAAAAGCAAATACCCTACTGCTTATGCAGATGGGCATTTGACACCAGCTAAAATTCCAGTAGTAACCAAAGCTAATGGGCTTACTAAGTTTATTTGTAATTACCTTAATTGGTTAGGACACCACGCTGAACTTACTAACAATATCGGAACGCCTAAAAAAAAGACGT
>JBMLRA010000035.1:2474-6500 GCA_049241265.1 Chitinophagaceae bacterium | reverse complement strand
AAATTTTGCTGAATACAAAAATGCAACCCCTGTAAACTGGCAAAAAGAGGTAATGGGCAATAAAGGCCACACCATACAACAAAACTTAAGTTTAAGTGGTGGTACAAAAAAATTAAGTTACACAGCAAGTTACACCTACCAAGACGATAAAGCAATTGTATTGAGCTCTGCATACAAAAGACATCAAGGAAATGCTAAATTTGAATACAAAATAAATTCAAAAATGAAAGTTGGTGTTTCGGGTAGATATACAAATCAAAATGTTTATGGTGCTGGTACATCAGAAACTGGAGCTGCTTTTAATAGACTTAGACAAAGTGTAAGATATCAACCATTTATTTTACCAGGGCAAGCAATTGACCAAGTAGACCCTGATGAAGATCCAGGTGGACCTGGTTTGAATTTATCTTTAATTAACCCAATAAAATTAAATCAACAAGAATATAAGAGAAAAACCACCAACGCTTATAATATAACAGCTAGTTTCACCTACAATATCAATAAGCATTGGACATTCAAATCTACTTTTGGTATAGATAATAGTTTGTTGGAAACACGCTCATTTAATGATTCTATAACTTCGTTTTCAACAGTTCAAAATGGTAGAAAACCAATTATATCTTTTGATAGTTTAAGAAAGAAATCTTGGGTTAACAGTAATGTGTTGACATACAGCTTAAAAAATTATAAGAAGAAACACGATATTGAAGTACTACTTGGACAAGAATGGAGACAAGCTAAAACAATGTCTGTTAATCATCAATCAAGAGAAATTGAGCGTTTTGCTAATAGAGACTCTCTGTTTGCAGTTTACAACACATTAAAGGAGCATACCGGATTTGGAATTCCAAATCAATACAACGAATCAGGTGCATCATTTTTTACTAGAATTGGATATACCTACAATAAAAAATACATTTTTAATTTCGTTTTAAGAGCTGATGGTTCTTCTAAATTTTTAGATGAAAACAAATGGGGTTTCTTCCCATCTGCTTCTGTAGCGTGGAGAGCTTCTCAAGAAAAATTCTTTGATAATGTTAAGTTTTTTGATGACGTAAAGTTTAGAGCAGGTTTCGGGGCAAATGGAAACTCGAGAATTGGTGATTATTTATATTCATCTGTTTTTAATCCTAACGACTTCTTTTATGGTTTAAATAATACAGCTGTAAATGCTTTTTCAATTGCTCAACTTGCCAACCAAAGAATTAAATGGGAATCTGTTGTTAATAGAAACATTGGTCTTGACTTAGTTTTTCTTAAAAAGAGAGTAGAGTTATCGGTTGACTACTATTATAATACATCAAAAGATTTATTGCTAAATACCAAAATTGCACCAACATTTGGTTTTACTGAACAAATTCAAAATATTGGTAAAACAAAAAATACCGGTGTTGAATTGCAGTTAAATGCTGTTATTCTACAAAGCAAAAAAGGCTTAAATTGGAATGCTAATTTCAATATGTCGTTTAACAAAAACGAAGTGGTAGAACTAAGCTATGGCAACCAAACTTACCCAGTTGACCCAAGTTGGTTTTCAACTGGCTATAGAGATTATATGGTTAGGGTAGGTGAGCCTTTGGGTCAAATTTATGGATTTGAAACAGATGGATTTTACAAAGTAGAAGATTTTAATTTCAATACATCTACTCAAACTTACACACTAAAACCTGGTGTTGTTGTAAACACAGCATTAGGAACAACAATTCAACCTGGCAGTATAAAATTTAAAGATTTAAATGGCAATGATTCTGTTTTAAATAACGACTCAGATAGAAAAATTATTGGCAATACCAATCCTAAGTTTACAGGAGGATTGAACCAACAATTTACTTACAAAAATTTTGATGCTAGCATATTTTTAAACTTTAGTTATGGTAATGATGTTTACAATGCCAACAAAATTGAATTTACTAATGGCTATGTAAATTATGCAAACTTGTCTGATGTAATGAGCAACAGATGGAGAACTGTAAATGATCAAGGTGTAGTTGTTAAAGACCCTGTAGAACTAGCAGCACTAAATGCTAATGCTAATATTTGGAGACCTTCAACAGCTGGTAATGCTGCATTTCACACACATTCTTGGGCTATTGAAGATGGTTCTTTTTTAAGAATTAACAATGTTACAATCGGCTACTCATTGCCTTTAAAAGCTTTAGTTAAATTGGGTATATCAAGATTAAGGGTTTATGTAACTGGAAACAACCTAGCTGTATTCTCTAAATATTCAGGATACGATCCTGAAGTAAGCGTTAGAAGAAGTGGATTAACGCCAGGTCTTGATTATTCAGCCTATCCAAGAAGTCGTTCTTTCATTTTTGGTCTTAACGTAAACTTTTAAAAAAATAATATAATTAATATGAAAAATATCAAATTACTACTGCTTGTAGTGCTAGCTTTAAATTTTGCAGCTTGTAAAAAATTTTTAGATGAAAAACCTATTACTCAAGTAGATGAAACTTTTGTTTTTAGCGATGTAGTTAATACCAGAAAAGCAATAGCTGGTGTTTATAGTCAATTAACAGGTGACCAAGGTTATGGTATTCGTTTAAGCTTGTATTTTACAGTAGATAATGATGAAACTCAAGGTCCATCAGGAAATCCAACAGGCGATAATGATAGAAGAGATATATCTCGCTACAAGGCAACCCCAAGTAATGCTCAAATTGAAAGACCTTTTAATCAGTTGTTTAAAGGAATTGAATTTGCTAATAATTGCATACAAGGTATTCCAAAATCTCCAGTTTATACAGGTGGTTCTGAAAAAGAAAAAAAGCAAATGCAAAGAATGTTGGGAGAAGCATTAACACTAAGAGCACAATTCTATTTTGAAGCCATTAGAAATTGGGGAGATTTACCAGAACATTTTGGATCTGCTGCAGCACAAGCACAAGGTGATGCTTTCCCTAAACGTGTTAACAGAGATATCATCTATGATAAAATTATTGAAGATTTAAAAACCGCTGCAACATTAATGCCATGGAGAAGCGAAGTTTCATCAATTGGAGATGATATTGATGAGCGTATTACAAAAGGAACTGCAAAAGCTTTAAGAGCTAGAATAGCTTTGTTTAGAGCAGGTTATTCTTTAAGAAACGATACCAAACTAATGCAACAAGGCGATGATGCTAATAAGTTCTACAATATTGCTAGAACAGAATGTAAAGAAATTATGGATGCTGGAGAACATAGTCTAAACCCTAGTTTTAAATCGCTTTGGAAAGAGCAAGTTTGTGCGAAAGTTATAACAGACCCAAATGGAGAACTGATGTTTCAAGTTAGTGGTATTGGTGCAGGAGCAAAAGCAGATACAAAACTTGGTTATTATAATGGTCCAAGTGTAAATAGCAAGGGTAACAGAAGCGTCAATATTCTACCTACATATTTCTATCAATTTGATTCAAGCGATTTGCGTAGAGATGTTACTTGTGCTCCTTATTCAGTTTTAGCAGATGGTGTTTCTAAAACAGGATTAGCAGCTACTGCAATTGTTGATGGAAAATACAGAAGAGACTGGATTACACCTGCTGTTCCACCAACTAGTGATGTACAATATTTTGGGTTAAAATGGCAAATTATTCGTTATTCAGATGTATTATTAATGTTTGCTGAAGCTGAAAACGAATTAAATGGTCCAACAGCAGCAGCTTATGATGCTATTAATGCAGTAAGAAGAAGAGGGTTTGGGGTGAATGCATCTACTCCAGGTGTTGATATTCCTGCTGGTTTAGGAAAATTAGATTTTTTTAAGTATTTGGTTAAAGAAAGAAGTTTGGAATTTGGAGGAGAAGGAATTAGAAAATACGATTTGATTAGATGGAATTTATTAGAAAAAGCATTAAATGAATCTAAACAAAATTTAACTGCACTAGCAAACAGTACAAACCTTGTAAACCCAACATATATGGCGGGCTATCCAACTTATGTATTAGATAATAAGTTGCCAAGGAATATGTTTTTTAAAACAAATACCAAATCTGATGAAAACACTACTCAAGGTATTTGGATGAACAGTTTTTACAATTA
>JBMLRA010000035.1:0-2374 GCA_049241265.1 Chitinophagaceae bacterium | reverse complement strand
ACAGATAAAATTGATGGAACATTATCTTCTGTATCTTATTCAGGTAGTGTTGCAGCAGCTAATCCTGCGGCTACTAGTGGTTCTTCTAGAACAATTGGTTTTATGGCTACTGCTAATGGGTGGGTTTCTGGTGTATCTGTTAACTGGCTTTCAACATCTATACAATCTACAATTTTAACTGACAGGTATGCTTCTGGTTTCCAAACAAACAAATCAGAATTGCTACCAATTCCATTAGTATCAATAAATGCCAACTTTAATCTCACACAAAATCCTAATTATTAAAGTAATTAAGAGTACAAATAAAACCCTTGCTAGTATACTTCATTAGCAAGGGTTTTATTTTATAACAGTAATATAAACTATACTCTAAAGCTATTTCTTCATTAAAGTTTTATTTTCTATAAATTATTTTTGTGAGAATTTATAGAAATGAAAAATCCCCACAAATAATTGTTATGGGGATTTTTTTATGCTAGTTTATTTTGATGCAAAACTGGAAACTCGTTTAAAAATTTATCCAAGTTTAACTTTAAGATTTGTATCTAAAGCATCTAAAAATTCTTCAGTATAAAGGTAATGTTCACCATGATTTACTTTATTACCATGTATACACACTGCTAAATCTTTGGTCATTTTTCCGCTTTCAACTGTTTCAACACAAACTTGCTCCAAGGCGTGACAAAAGTTTATTAACTCTTGGTTACCATCTAATTTACCTCTAAACTCTAAGCCTCTTGTCCAAGCAAATATTGATGCAATAGGGTTTGTAGAGGTCGGTTTACCTTTTTGGTGTTCTCTAAAATGTCTAGTAACTGTTCCATGTGCAGCTTCAGCTTCCATAATTTTACCATCAGGTGTAACTAGCGTAGAAGTCATTAAACCCAAGCTACCAAAACCTTGTGCTACAGTATCACTTTGCACATCTCCATCATAATTTTTACAAGCCCACACAAAATTACCATTCCATTTTAAAGCACTTGCAACCATATCATCTATTAAGCGATGCTCATAAGTAATACCAGCTTCGGCATATTTTGCTTTAAATTCGTTTTGATATACCTCTTCGAAAATATCTTTGAATCTTCCATCGTATTTTTTAAGAATAGTATTTTTTGTAGAAAGATACAAAGGCCATTTTTTTTGCAAAGCAGTATTAAAACAACTTCTAGCAAAACCAAAAATACTTTCATCAGTATTGTACATAGCTAAAGCAACACCATCTCCTTTATAGTTAAATACTTCGTGTTGAATGGTTTTGCCATCTTCACCTTCGAAAGTAATAGTTAATTTTCCTTTACCTTTTGTTACAAAATCTGTTGCACGATATTGATCTCCAAAAGCATGACGACCAATACAAATTGGTGCAGTCCAGTTTGGTACTAAACGAGGTACATTGCTGCAAACAATAGGTTCACGAAACACCGTACCATCAAGAATATTTCTGATAGTGCCGTTTGGCGATTTCCACATTTGTTTCAACTTAAATTCCTCAACTCTTTGCTCGTCTGGAGTGATGGTTGCACATTTAATACCTACACCATATTGTTTAATTGCATTAGCTGCATCAACAGTAACTTGGTCATTGGTTTCATCACGATATTCCATTCCTAAATCGTAATATTTGATATCAAGTTCAAGGTAAGGAAGAATTAATTTGTCTTTAATAAACTTCCAAATAATTCTTGTCATTTCATCGCCATCCAATTCTACAACAGGATTAGCTACTTTAATTTTTAATGCCATTTTAATATTGATTATTGATTGAAAATAATTAACTAGTTGCAAATGTAATGCTTGCTGCTATTTTGCTAGTATAGTTTTTGTCTTTGTTCTATTAATGTATTTTTAAAATTCATAATTTTACTATCTACAAATTTTAGTAATGAAAATATATTTTTTTATAGTTGTAATATTATTTCAAACAATTGCCTATACACAAGTAAATAATATTACACGGCATCTACCCATTATTAATATTGCTCAATTAAATGAATCGTATTATGAAGCAGGCAAAATTTCAATAAAATTCAAGAGACAAGAATTTGATGAGTTAGTTATAAATCAGTTAAACAACCAAGTCTATTTTAAAAATACTTTGTTAGATAAAATATCTAAAGACTTTGGATTTAAAAAATGTGAACTCATTTTTAAAAATGTTCTGAAAAAAAAAGATTTAAACATCAAACACAGAAAATGGGATTTGGATTTGTGGTTTACCATAGAATTCGATGTAAAATGGGATGTTAAGAATGTATATGCTGCTTTAAAAAAAACTGCACTATTTCAAGTTGTTGAACCCGTTTATAAAAAGCACTTATTAGATGATAATGCCAATGGTGCATCATTTACGCCTAACGATCCAAAATTTACT
>JBMLRA010000034.1:0-4708 GCA_049241265.1 Chitinophagaceae bacterium | reverse complement strand
TGGGTTGAATTTGCTTAATAATATGTGCAGTTCCTTTACGCCCAGGGGCAAAAGGTTTTGTAGTTCCTTGTGGAAAGGTAATAACCCAGTTATTTTCTAACGCTCTATAAATTTTTCTAGTATCTGATGGGTCAAGTCCACGTCTTACTTCTTTTCCTTCAGAACGCCAAGTTCTTTTAACAGTTAGGGCTCCAGCCATTTTAAATAAACGACTAATCCAGTTGCCATTCATTGTTTCTTCAGCAGCTACAAAGTACAATCTTGTAAAGGGGTTTAGCAAATAATAAGGTAAACCAAGTTTATTATTCTTTCTCCACTTTACAGCACAAAAAATATGAATAAACACAATTACATCAGCAAAATATGTTTGATGATTGCTAACGAAAAGCACATTTTTTTTTGGTAAAGATTTTATGTGTTCTGTTCCCTCAATCTTAATTTTATTGATTAATACTAACCCAGGATAAGTAATAAAACCTACGGTAGTATAAATAAATGAACGAAAAAATTTAATATGTTTTAACCTTTCGGACAAGCTCATTACAATCAATTTGAGTGTGCAATAATAAGAAAGGTTTTTTAAAACGAAAATCGACATATGCAATCAATGTTAATCGTTTACCCTTATCCTTCACTTTTCATACGATTGCTTGTTGCAACAATAGTTGTGACAAACAATTTTTTGAACCCTAAATCAAATATGTTTATGAGTAGCGAATCATTGTTACCACAATTATTTGGCTCTACATTATCTGTTAGTAAATAATCGGATAGAGAGGAAAATAAAATAAAATCTATTCGTTAAATTTTCCTAATAAAAATGAATTTAACTGCTTAGTATTAAACCATTTTGTAGAAATATGTTGTTACCTTTTTTCGAATAACCACCAAATTCTCTTTCTTGGTTTTACTTTAAAGTTATGTTTGATATAAGTTGAAATGTGCTGCATAGCTTCGTTGTAGCTGTCTGTAAGTAATAATAATTTTAAATCTTCTGCCGATATCGTACCTTCTGCTTCCATAAATTTAATGTAGTCCATTAGTGGTTGAAAGTATTCTTCCCCAAATAAAACAACTGGAAAGTTATTAATTGTTTTTGTTTGAATAAGTGTTAGTGTTTCAAATAACTCATCCATTGTACCCCAACCCCCAGGCATAATAATAAATGCGTAGGAATATTTTACTAACAAAGTTTTGCGTACAAAAAAATAATCAATAGTAACAGATTTATGCAAATAAGGATTCTCATGCTGCTCAAAAGGAAGTTTAATATTAATGCCAACAGATGTTCCTCCATTTTCAAAAGCCCCTCTATTGGCAGCTTCCATAATGCCTGGTCCACCCCCTGTTAATGTAACAAATCCAGTTTCAGCAATGTATTTTCCAATTTCTTGGGCAGCTTTATAATAATGATGATTTTCTTTAAACCGTGCTGACCCAAAAACTGTAATGCAAGGCCCGGCAAAATGCAATGACCTAAAACCTTTGATAAACTGTTTAAAAACATTAAAAGCAAAAAAAAACTCGCTTACTCTTGGCTTTGCACCTTCTAAGTAAACAGATTCCTTAGGTGGAATAATTGTTGAAATATGTTGTTTAATATGGCTCAAGTATTATAAAGTTATTGGTAATTGTGTTTTTACATCATCCCACATAAATACAAGATTTGCTCCTGTTTTATTTTCATCGAAATATGCAGTAAATGCCTCAACAGTTTCTGCGTTTTTTTCTACTTTAACATCTACTCTAATCACATCATTTTTTGCATTGTAAGAGTAATTGCCCCAACTGTAATTATCCTTACTAACAATAATCGTCCATTTATCTGCATTGGGAATACAATACAAAGTATATCTGCCTTTTTGTATGGATTTATTATTGATTTTTACATTTTTCAAAAATTCAATTTCAGTGGCTTCATTAGCACCCAAACGCCACATTTCATTGTACTTTATTATGCCATCAAAAATAACTCTACCACCTTTTTGTGGACGACCATAAATAACCCTAGCAATTGGTTGTTCTTTAATCTTGCCACTTAACTTTAATATAGGATAAGTATTAGGCCAATAGCTCATATCCATTGGGCTTTTATCAAGTTCGGTTGGCTTTTGTTGTGCAAAAATTGTAGCTGTTATCAGTAATAAAAGAGTTAATAATTTAAAACGTCTTGTTATCATTTTTTAATGAATTATGTAATTATAATAATTGATGTTGTTGCAAAACAAATTGTTTTAAATCTTTAAAAAAAATATCATAGTAAACTTTAAGATTTTTTTTATTTTTAATAAAAGCCTCAAAGCCAAAATGGTTCTTGTTAACATATTTAGCTCTTCGAGTTAAATTTTCGAAACTTCTTTGAATTCCAGCATCTTTTCTATAATTAATAAACCAATTGTGTTGTTTCATTGACGTAAACGCTAACTGAAATGTAGCTGGGAAAATATCATAATGCTCATCGAGTTTGCTATAAGTATTTGCAGCAAAATTTTGTAATGCAATTTCATCAGCAAACTCATTAACATCATTTGCTAAAAAATAATCAAATACAATATCTACATATGCTCCAGCGTATAAACCAAGCTCGTGGTTAAATATTTTTTTTGCATTTTTTGTGGCTAAGTGGTTATCGGTAAATTCATCAATTAATCTGTGTAGCGTAATCCCATTTTGAACAGGAATTGGATAATCGAATTTCTTATTTCCTTTAACAAAATCACTAATCATATTGCCCACCAATATTTCTGAGTTATTGAATGAAAGATATGCGTGGGCTAAAAAGTTCAAATCGTTTAAAATTAAGGCTTGAAGTTAGCTACTTTACATTGAATATTGAGTACTGTACTACTTACTAGCCTTAAAATACAAACATTCATCGTGTAAACCACAATTATTACACTTTGGATTACGTGCTGTGCAAGTGTAACGTCCATGAAGTATTAGCCAATGATGTGCTTTGTGAACAAGCTCTTTTGGAATTTCTTTAGTAAGCTGTAACTCAACAGATAATGGAGTTGTGGCTGTTTTAGTAACTAATCCTAAACGGTGACTTACTCTAAAAACGTGAGTATCAACAGCCATATTGGGTTGGTTATCTACCACACTAGTTATGACATTCGCTGTTTTTCTACCAACTCCGGGTAATTGTATTAACTCATCTACTGTCATAGGAACTTCGCCATCAAATTTTTCCAATAACATATTTGCCATACCAATTAAATGTTTGGTTTTGTTGTTGGGGTAAGAGATGCTTTTTATTAAAGGAAATAATTCATCAAACGTTGCTTTGGCAAGCTCTTTAGGCGAAGGATATTTGCTAAAAATTGCTGGTGTTGTTAAATTCACTCTTACATCTGTACATTGTGCAGAAAGAATTACAGCAACTAATAATTGATATGGATTATCATAAATTAATTCTGTTTCAGCATTTGGGCTATGCTCTAAAAAGTATTTTATGATGTGTTTATATTTTTCTTTTCGAGTCATTTGATAATTATAAACAAATAGAAAATAAAAAAGGGCTTCAATTGCTTGAAACCCTTTGTTTTTTTTAGCTCCCCCCACTGGACTTGAACCAGTGACCCTCTGATTAACAGTCAGATGCTCTAACCAACTGAGCTAGGGAGGAGTGTTTCCCGTTTGGGGTTGCAAAAATAGGGTTAGGTTTTATCTGACCAAAAAAAACTTTAAATATTTTTTAAAACCATTTCTTTTCTTCAAAAATTACAAACACACCGTTTTCATTAATTTCAGTTTTATAAGTTTTCAAATAATCTTCACCTGTCGAGTTTCTGCCTGTTTTAAGGTTGAATTTATATCTGTGCAATGGGCAAACTGCATTTCCCAAGGCATCAATAAAACCATCAGCCATAATGCCTCCTGCATGTGGGCACTTATGAGCAAAGGCAAAAAATTCTTCTTTAAATTTTGCAATGGTGATTTTTTTACCATCAGCTTCTATAATGCACATATTTTTAGTATTCCATTCAAGTTCATTTATCGATTCTGCAATTTTTACATATTTGTTATTAATCATTGGTACAATATTAAAAGTGTACTTCTCTGTATGGATATCTTATTTTGTATAACTCCCTTACTTTATTTAGAATAAAGCTTCTTAGTTCATCTAAATTAATTTTTTCAAGTGCCGAAATAAAAATGCAGTTTCCTTCGGTAATGTTATTCCACTTTTCGTGCAATTCTCTTGTAATGTCTAGTTTTACTTCTTCGCTTAACCAATCGTCAAAGTTCTTTTTTTCGTATAAATCTATTTTATTAAATATGGTTAAAATAGGTTTGTCAAACGCTTTTAACTCTTGTAAGGTTTTATTTACAGTGCCAATTTGATCCTCATGTTGTTCGTGAGAAATATCAACAACGTGTAGTAAAATATCTGCTTCTCTCACCTCATCTAAGGTACTTTTAAAACTTTCAACCAAATGGTGTGGTAGCTTTCTAATAAATCCTACTGTATCACTTAAAAGAAAAGGTGTGTTTTCAAAAACAACTTTACGAGTAGTGGTATCAAGTGTTGCAAATAATTTATTTTCGGCAAAAACATCACTTTTACTAAGCGTATTCATTAAAGTGCTTTTGCCAACATTGGTGTAACCAACAAGAGAAACACGAATAAATTCTCCACGTTCTTTCCTGTGGGTAAAAGATTGTTTGTCTATTTCGCCTAACCTCTTTCTTAGTAAAGATATTT
>JBMLRA010000033.1:0-1199 GCA_049241265.1 Chitinophagaceae bacterium | reverse complement strand
ATCCTCCTGCAACTGTGCTGTTATTTAAAGGAGCCCATCCTAAAACTCCATTTTCGTTTTTAGCTATTCTACAGCTATTTCTGTTAAAGGTAGTTCCTTCGTCCAAATTATTCCAGTTGAAAGTTGCTGTAGCGTTTAATCCAAAAGTGATATTTGTTCTAATATCCCAAGTTTTATTTAGTTTTCCTGAGCTTACAACTGTTGTTCCAGAAAGTCCATTTGTTAATACATTTTCAAAAGAACGTACTCTAAAAATTCCAAATGAGGTACTAGAAGTATTATTAATAGTAACTGGAGTGTAATTAGTATTTCCTACAGGGAAGGTAAAACTTTCGAGTGCTAAATTTCTTGAAATAAAACCAGTAGCAGTATTACTATTGTCTGTTTTTATATAACTATTTGCATTGCCTCCAGAAATCGTTCCTAATAATATCAAATCATTATTACCAATGTTAATTTTTCCGCTAACAAGATTTAGATTATTAGTAACTGTAAGGTTCACAAAACTCAAAGTTATTCCATCTACATATGGTGTATTTAAAGTTAAATTAGATACTTCTAAATTACTTGTACCACCTATGCCCATTCCTGCATTGTTTGTTTTAAAAGCTAAAGCTCCAGAACCTGAAATTCTACCACCATTATTACTTACTGTACCTTTAACTATCAATTCATTTGAACCACTAATTTGTACATTAGCATCATTAGATAAAACTAAAGCATTTACAGTTAAATTTCTATTTATTACTGGCTGAGGACTAGCGTACCCACTTACAATCATTGTAGTGCTATCGCTTGGAGTAACACCTTCTTCCCAGTTTCCACAATCTGAAATATCACCTGTGCCTTTATTGCCTGTCCAAATGGCTACTTTAGTTCTTACATCATTTGATGCATCTCTAGTATTAACAACAGCAGGTGCCGTATAAGTAACTTTAACCCAAGCCTTTTGTCTTCCCCATGCAGTAGTTCCTTGTCTTATTTTTATGGTGTACCAACCAGTTGTTGGTGCTGTGTAATTTACATTTGTTCCAGATCCAACTGCCAAAGTTGTATTTCCATTTCCATTTAAATTTTGAAACGAAATAATACAGTTTGTACCTGCATTTTCTAATGTTGGATTAATGGTTACTTGTGTACCTCCTTGTACAAATATTTTACCTGCAACCCTTTGGTTAGTGCTGTTGGCAGGCAAATGA
>JBMLRA010000032.1:0-6678 GCA_049241265.1 Chitinophagaceae bacterium | reverse complement strand
TTGTATGTGTATTGTTACTTATCAAACTTGCTTACAAATATATACGTGTGTGTTTTGGTTTTGGATTTAAAAAAGGAAATAATTGGTAATCAACTATTTCCTTTTATTATGTTTTTTAAAAATAGTAATTGGGTTATTATATTCAAAGCTATCACTTATTACTTTTTATTGGTTTCTACATCTCCTCTTAGTTGAATACCAATAGTTACTCCATCTCCATCTACAAAATCTGTTGCGTAGTTTATAGGCAAACCTCCTGTTGCAAACAAATCTTTAGCTTTAAAAGTTGTTCTGTAAAACATTCTTGGAGTTTGGGCTGTTCCTAGGTTTACCATTACGCCTCCTCGCTGTTTTAGCACATCATTACTACCTACAGTATTATAATCTAATAAGCCATAATAAATATGCACTTCTGCATCTTCTGCAAATGCTGCTGGAATATTTTTATACATTACTGTTGGCAGGTTTAAAGGATATTGTGCCATTTGATCTTTCTCTAAATGCACATCTTGTTTTAAAGTAAATAAGTAATTATTGGTGGTTCGGTATCGCTTTAAATCACCAAATTTAGGACTCCAAACTTCCATCCAAATATTGCCATACAATTCTATATCTGTACCAATAGCAGTAAGGGTTTGTATTTTTACAGATATATTTTTATCAGCTTCTTTTATTGCTTTGGGTACACATACTTCATACTTAAAATCGTTGGTAGCATCTTTAAAAGCAATTCTGCTTCCTGTTGCTAAACTTCTAAATTCCATACGTATTGGCATACAGGTTTTGTAATTAACCGATGCCAATATTTCGTTTATTTTATAATACACTTCTGATAAATTAGTACCAGTTACTTTTTCGCTCATGCCACCCACAACATAAAAAAAGCATCGAACATTTTTATGGCTTTCTCTACTAAGTGCTGCAAAATCAATTTTGCCTTCAGCAAATCCTGCATTTACCATTGCTTTAAAACTTCCTTGTAAACTTTCTTCTGTATTATCTACTTCAATTTTGCCAATTACTTTTACACCATAGGTTACTTGAGATATATAGCCATAATTGCTTATATCGGTTATTGATTCATCTAAAAATCCATTTTGAGGCTTATCAACTGCAAGGCTAAACATTTCTTTATCAGCTTCTATATAAAATGTTTTGGTTTCTTTTGTGTTTTTTATTTGCATATCACTTTCAAAACTTGCCATCATATACCTGCCACTTGCTCCAATTTTCATTTGCATTTCTGTATTGCTTTCTACATAGGTGCTTTTGTAAATTAAACTTTGATTGGTGGTTTGTAATCTATCTAAAGTATAGCCACTTTGCAAATTGCTTATGCCTTGAAAAATAGAATTTATTGTAGGGGTTTGCACATTTTCTGTAACGCTTCTATTAGTGTTTAACACAGTTGTAGCAATGGTTATAGGGTTTCTGTTTTCACCATTTGGAAACAATTGTTTGTTACTATAATCGCCACTATAAAATGTTTTTATATCATAAATTAATCCTGGTTGATTGTAACGTAAAAAAGTGCTTGCAGTAACAGGAATATAGTCTTTAGTTTCCATATCTATTCTTGCAGTTTTTGTTTCACATTCTTCATCAGTTTTTTGAGAATTAGTAATTCGTTTTCTTGCTGCAGTACTATTTTTAATAAAATTAGGATTTAAAGAACGTGTAACTCTTGTGCCATCCTTTAAGGTAATATACACATTGTTTAATACTGCTTCATTAAGCTTAGCAGTTTGTTGTTTATTGATGAGCCCTGAATTGGCATTATTATTATTGGTTAGTTGCTTTACATCAACCAAAAAAAATGATTGGCTACCATTATTGGCATTTCCATTTATGCTTAGATATGCTCCATTGGTTGTATTAGTAATGCCATCAAGCAGTTTTAATTCCTTGCCACTTTGTTTGTTTTTTATGGTATATGATTGATTGGTTTTATTGTAATAAAAACTCCATTTTAAATTATCTTGGTTTACAAAATCCCATTGGCATATTAATGCACCATCTTCTATACTTTGCCCCACAACATTTAAGTATTTATTACTATGTATTGCTTTTATAAAGTAATATCCATCGTTGGCAGCTGTAATTAAAAATTGATGATTGGTGTTTGCAGCAAAATCCCACTGCACCAACCTTGCACCATTATTTTGGCTTATGCCTTCTATGGCTAAAAACTTATTTGTTTCGGCTACTTTAATGTAATAAACACCTTCTTTTACAATGTTTGATGCCACTGATACTGAGTTAGTATTGTTAACCATAGTTGTTTTACGCATACTATTAATTTGCGAAAAACTTAATGAACTTAAAAAGTTTAATAGTAGAATTATAATATATTTTTTCATATTTTTTTGTTTTATTTTAGTGTCTTAAATACATTGATGCATCTGGTCTTCCATCATTATTATTATCTAACCCCATAGCTTTAACTTTTATTTTTAAATAACCATTACTTCCATCTGTACCAAAATGTTTTACAATAGCAATTAACCCATATACTGTTCTATTTTCTAGTTCTGCTTTAATGGCAAAAACTTTTCCCTCTAATTTAATGCTTGGATATTGTAAAAAACCAGCATAGTTTGTAGCATTTTTTACTACATTGCTTATTTGTGGATTGGTTTGTATTTGATCAAATTGTGCTAGTGTAATTTTGGTTTCTGCAATTTCGGTTTCGTTTACTGTACTCCATTTTGCAACTCCATCTGTACTATGATTAGTCATATAAGTTGCAGTAGCATTATTGCGAATAAAATTGGGTGTGTATAAGCCATAAGCACCATTGGCAACTGCAAAAATTACATCTACACTATTGGGCATATCTTCTGCTTCGCCCATACCCATAACTGTGCCTGTAAGTACATCTAAGCAATTACCATACAAGGCATTGTTTTGATTACCCCAGTTACCTGTACCATCACTATTTATAGTTGCAGGATTATTAACTGGTAAACTTGGTGGTGTGTAATTGCTATTGCCAGCAAATCCATCATTGTTTTGAGTGTTTGGTGGCGGTGGTGTATAGCTTGAATTATTGTTGCTATTATTATTGGTAGCCAATTCTGGTTGATTATTGTTAGAACTGAGATTGCCTTTTTTTGTACTGTTCTTTACGTCATTTACTAAGTCTTTACCTTGTTTAAAAATTTCTTGAGCTTTTACTACATAGGGCTGAAATACTTGAATAATGCTTTGTACTTTATTTAAAGTTTGATTGGCTTTTTGCAAGCCTTTATCAATTTTTGTTTGTGCTTGTACAAGACTTAAAATGCAAATGCAAATGCTTAATGTTATTAGCTTTTTCATTGTATTTAATTTATAATTTTTGATAAGTAATAGTTCCTTGACCATCTGTTCCTATCCAAGTCATCGTATTCCCTTTTATAGTGAAGGTGTAGGTTTGGCCTACTACAAAATTTTTAATAGATGAAATGGTTATTTTATTTCCAACTACTTTCCAATTGGTTTTGCTATATAATTTTTCTTGAATTTTTTTAAAATTTTCATCACAACTTGATGCTTTTGCATTTAGTCTATAAGTATTGTCTGAATTAATTTCATACACTATGGCACTTGCACAAGGTCTTTGAATTAGCAAGGCTTTATGACTATCAAATACATGCCCTTGAAATTCACTAATATGACTTGTGATTTTCCATTTGCCTATTGGGCTTTGTGCTTGTACAAATACAATTAACAAACACATAATTACGCTTGTTATACTTTTTTTCATAATTAAAATATTTTTACCAAAAATGAATTAGATGTGTTTATTGGAAAATAGCAAATAGATAAACTACCAAACAAATAGATAAACAACAAAATCCAATACATTTGATGGAGTTTATTATGACAAACAAATACACTTGTATAATAGTAGATGATAACGATATTGATAGATTAACAACACTATCATTCGTAAAAAACATATCTAATTTTGAGATAATTGGAGTTTTTAATAACCCCATAGATGCAATAAATTTTTGCCAAAACGCTACACCTAGTATTGCTTTTTTTGATATTGATATGCCTGAGGTAACAGGATTAGATCTGAGAAAAAAATTAACTCAAATTCCTGCTTGTATTTTTGTTACCAGTTATCCTAATTACGCTGTAGATAGTTTTGATGTAGAAGCTTTAGATTTTTTAGTAAAACCAATATCTAAAGAACGATTTAGTAGAACTGTTTATAGAATTAATGACTATTTAGATTTACATAAAAAAGCTAGTATATTAGACACAAAAATTGGTGGAAATTTAATTTACATTAAAGAAGGGCATGAACAAATAAAAATACAACAACATGAAATATTGTATTTAGAGGCTTTAAAAGATTACACCAGCATTGTTACAAAAGAAAAAAAGTATTGTGTATTATATAGTTTAGGAAATTTATTAAAAGAAAAGGCTTTTTGTGAATTTGTACGAACACATAAAAGCTATGCAGTGCAAAAAAACTATATACAAAAAGTACATGCACAATATGTAATTATTCAAAACAATATTGAAATACCAATTGGCAGAACCTATAAAAACTACTTGGCTACTATATTTGTGTAATAAGTTTTTTATAAAATGAATATGAAAAAAATTAGTTTATTTATTGTTCTAATTATACTTTCAAAAGCTTACAGCCAAAAAAATACTCAAGCATATATTGATTCAATTTTAAATGCTTTACCCAATGCAAAAGATGATACTGCAAGAGCAAGAATGTACAAAGCCATAAGTGATGAATGCGTTGTTAGTATGCCCAATAAGGCTTTATACTATACCCAACTTGGATTAAACTTTGTAAAAAAAATGCCTTGGCAAAAAGGTATAGCTGTATTTAATTTAAACTTAGGAAGAATTTATGATGAACAAGGAAAACCAGATTCTGCTTTATATTTTTATAATATAAGCTACGAAACGTATAAAAAAAACAATCTAACTCAGTATGTAGCAGGTGTTTTAAACAATATGGGTGTTGTATATCAAGGAAAGAGCAATTTTACAAAAGCCATTCAATACTTCAATAAAGCTTTAGAAGCAGCAGCACAAGAAGGAAATGCAACCACAATTGCAAAGTGCTGGGAAAATATAGGGTTGGTTTATTTTGAACAACAAGACTATAAAAAAGCCATAGCGTTTTTAAATAAAGCAACAGAAATAAAAATAAAAAATGATTTAAAACAAGAACTAGCTGCTGGATATAATAGTTTAGCCAATTGTTATTATTACCTAAAAGATACTACTAAAGCTTATACATATTATAACAAAGCAATTGAAAATGCAATTACATATAATGATGTACAACAATTGGCTACAGGCTATACCAACTTATCGGTAATAGAAAAAAATCTTAAGAATAATATAGAACTTAAATTAAAAGCTAAAGCTTTATTTGATGAACATAATCCAACACATAGTATTGCCTTAAACAATTTGGCAAATTTGGCTTTAGAATATTTTAATATAGTAAAAGAAAATAAGTTTGATGCAATTAAGGGCAGTAAAACTATTCCAACAAACAAACAACAATTATTGCTACAAGCCAAGCAAATGTATAATACTGTAATTCTACTTAATCAGGAGTCTAACAACAAAGCAGGTTATGCCTACACTTGTGGCTTATTGGCAGAGCTAGAAGCTTATATGGGCAATTTTAAAGAAGCGTATAAATTAGCTGAACAATATCATGCAATAAATGACTCATTATATTCACAAGAAAATAAAAACAAAATTGCAACTATTGAGGGGCAAAGAGAAGTGGTAGTTAAAGAAAAGGAAATTGAACTCAATAAACAAAAAATAAAAACACAACAAAAGCAAACATTTGGGTTAATAGTAGGTATAATACTTTTGAGTTTAATTGGATTTTTATTTTATAAGCAAAGTATTAATCGTAAAAAAACAAATGCAATGCTTAAACAATTGAACAATGATTTAGATGTTGCAAACAAAACCAAAGCAAAACTATTTGCCATAATTAGCCACGATTTAAGAAGCCCTATTGCAAGCCTCATTAATTTTTTGCACCTTCAAAAAAATGCACCAGAATTATTAAGCGAAGCTGATAAGATAAACTACCAAAACCAGCTTACTCAAGCTACTGAAGGCTTATTGCAAAACATGGAAACCATACTAGCATGGAGTAAGCAGCAAATGGAAAACTACACCATTAATAAACAATGGATTAACTTAAATGAGGTTTTTAATTATGTAAAAAATAGCTTTACAAAAGAAAATATCGTTTTTGAAAACTATATTGTAGAACCTATACAAACCGATGTGCATTTATTACAAACAATAATTCACAATACCATTGCTAATGCTATTAAGGCTTCAAAGTTTAATACACATCCAAAAGTTATTTTAAAAGCAATAGGCAATGCACAGCATTTTAGCATTAGTGTTGTAGATAATGGAAAAGGCTTATCACAATTGCAAATTGAACAATTATTGCACGACGATGCAATAAAAAGCTCTAACAATGGCTTAGGGTTTTTTATTGTGAAAGATTTAGCTAAAGCAATTCAATTAAACATTAAAATTGAGTCTGTTTTAAACACACAAACTATAGTAACCTTTACTAATAAGCCCTAGCAAACAAAACCCTTTCCTTGCTTGGTTTTCCTGTTAGTACACACACGCCTTCTTCTTGTGTGTTGTTTAAAGGAA
>JBMLRA010000031.1:0-2257 GCA_049241265.1 Chitinophagaceae bacterium | reverse complement strand
TATTTAAATCAGTGTGTACTACCATATTGGCAATATTTCTATGCACAAATATTTCACCAGGTTGAGTTCCTGTTAAGCTATCAGCAGGTACTCTGCTATCGCTGCAACCAATCCATAAAAATTCAGGTGTTTGTATGTCAACCAATCTACTAAAATACTCAGGGTCGTCTTCTAGTTTTTCTCCAGCCCAAGCTTTGTTTTCTAGCAGCAATTTTTCGTAAGGTTTCATAAAGTTATTATTTAATAAATAGAGTATGCATAGGTTTGTTATAACTTTTTTTTACTTCTACTTTAATATTTTTTAAATGAGCGTGTGTTATAAAATTATTTATTTCTTCAATAATATCCTTATCAATAAAATCGGCTCTTGTAGTATCAATTAAAACAAAAGCATTTTCTGGTACTTTCTCTAGTTTAGATTTTATAATTGGCTTATTTAAAAACGAAACATCTTTCCTTAATCGCACTAAATAGTTATTATTATCATGTACTACAAAAACACTACTCCTAAAATTACTTCTAACCATAAAAAATAGTCCAACAAGTATCCCTATCCCTATACCAACTAATAAATCTGTACAAAGTATAGCAATAATTGTTGCAACAAAAGGAACAAACTGATCCCAACCCTTGCTATAAAAATCTTTAAACAATGATACTTTGGCAAGTTTATATCCAGTAAAAATAAGTATTGCAGCCAAGGCTGCCAATGGAATTTTATTTAAAATGTTAGGAATAAATACAACGGTTATTATTAAAAAAAAGCCGTGTAAAATGGTGCTTAATTTGGATGTTGCTCCTGCATTAAAATTTGCTGAACTTCTTACAATAACAGATGTTACTGGTAATCCACCCATTAATCCTGAAAACACATTTCCAATACCTTGTGCTTTTAGCTCTTTATTGGTGGGTGTTACTCTTTTTAAAGTGTCTAGTTTATCAACAGCTTCAATACCTAATAAAGTTTCTAAACTAGCAACAATAGCTAAAGTCAATGCTGAAATCCAAACTTGTGGTTTTAAAATAGAAGAAAAATTGGGATGCTGAAATGAGCTAAAAAGTTCATCTCTACTTGATGGTAATTTTACCAAATGTTTATCCTCTAAAATATTTGTAATATTATAAACTTTATAATATTCACTTATTAAAGTGCCTACAACTACTACAATTAAAGCACTTGGTACTAGTTGAAATAATTTTTTAGATTTAAAAAACGGCTTTTCCCATACTGCCATTATTGCAATACCAATAATACCAATAATAGCAACTGCAGGTGTTAAGTTTTTAAATGCATCCAATAAGGAAGTGAACGTGTTTTTATGATTTGATTGTGCAAAAGTTTCATCACCAATTGGGTCTGTATCTTCTCCAATTAAATGAGGAATTTGTTTTAGTATAAGTATTAAGCCAATAGCAGCAAGCATACCTTTAATTACTGAATTGGGTATATAATCGCCAATAATACCTGCATTAATATAACCCATAATAATTTGAATTATACCAGCCAACACAACACTCACTAAAAATATTTCATAGGCTTGGGCATTTCCACCAAGCTTAATGATTGCAGCACCAACAATGGCAGTTAATCCTGCTGCAGGCCCACTAACACTTAGTGATGAACCACTAAAAAAACCAACAACAATACCACCAACAACACCTGCAATAATGCCACCTAACAAAGGAACTATGTTAGCCTGACCTTGAGGGTTACTAGCTTGTGCAACCCCTAAGCACAATGGTAAGGCTACAAGAAATACTACAATAGATGCAGATATGTTTCCTACTAGAGAGGATATTTTATTTTTCATTTATTAAAGCAGTTTTAATTTTTACAGATGATTATTTATAGCGGTAGTTTTATTATATTATTATAGTAAAGCTTAGCAAGCATAAATAATATAGCAAACAAATTTAGCTATTGCCAATTGTAAAACATCATAAAAAATTTGATTTTGGAAATGAATAATAAAATTTAGACAATGCAGTTGATGAATACTAAATTGTTATGAGCAATTACATACTCATAGAAATATCCAAACAACGAATCTCTAGAAATGAAGCTAAACTTGTTTTTTTTAATTAAGTTAAAAACGAAAAGTTCTTTAGATTCTACAATATTCTCAAGTTTATCTCATTGTTTACTCCCATTCAATAGTAGCTGGTGGTTTACTGCTAATATCATATACAACTCGATTAATTCCTTTAACTTCATTAATAATTTGGTTGCTTACTTTAGCTAAAAAATCATAAGGCA
>JBMLRA010000030.1:0-1342 GCA_049241265.1 Chitinophagaceae bacterium | reverse complement strand
GAAAAGGTTGAAGCATTAAAAATTTAACATAAGAAAATGTAGAAAACAGATTTTTCGACTGATACAAGAAATAATACTCAACAACAGATTTTACAACAATCAAACACAAAATTTTAAGCAGCAAGCTAATATTAAATAGTCCAAGTAGCAACCCAAAAAACAAACCAACATTTAAACTATAAACTAAAATTAACACCATAATTACATTCACATCTTTATAGTTTTTACTTTTACTTGCCCATCTTATTCGTTGGTTTAAAAACTCGCTTATAGTTGCTGCAGCAGGCGTTTTTACTACAACATCTTTACTAAATAAATAGTTAACTTGATTATGGAATTTGGCTTTAATTTTTTCCATCAGCAACATATCATCACCACTTGCAATTGTATCAATACCTTTAAAACCATCTACCCTATAAAACACATTTCTACTGTACACTAAATTGGCACCATTACACATGGTTTGAAAACCATTGCTTACTGCTGCTGCTGTGATACATTGCATGGCCAAGAAATCGATATATTGAAATTCGCTCAGCAAGGTTTTCTCTTTAAAAAATTCTACAGGTGCAGCAACAAAAACTGCTCTTGTTTTTTGCAAGTGTGCATCAAAATTTTTAAGCCAATTTTCAGGAACAATACAGTCGGCATCTGTACATACAATAAAATCATTACTAGCATTTGCAATACCAACTTCTATAGATTTTTTCTTGTAGGAATTGAGGTTTGTTTTATCTACTACTTTGGATAATTGAATTAAATTTAAGTTTTGATATTGTTGTTGAAGCTGAGCTACAATAGCAGCTGTTTCATCTTCACTAAAATCATCAACTACAAATACCTCAAATAAATTACTTGGATAATTATTATTACAAACACTATGAATGCATTTTGCAATATTTTTTGCTTCATTTCTTGCGGGAATGATGATACTAAACGAATTTTCTGAACGATAATCATTTGCTAAACGAAATGGCCTAATTGCTTTATACCATGTAGCATAAGTAAGTATTAGTATACTATACACTAATAAAAAAACACTTGCTATTACTACTAATAAAAACATGATTAATTTAAGAATCAAATATAGTTGCAATGTGCAGCTATGTTGATTTTTGTTTTCGAACTATTTAAATTTTTGTAACCTCATTCATTAGAAAAAATAGAAACCAATATTAAAATACAACAGTTAAAATTTTATAAGAAGCTTATTTTATTAAACCCTTTATTTCATTCAACTTCATCAATGCCTCAACAGGCGTAAGACGGTTTATATCAATTTTTTCTAGAGCAGTTCTAATATCATTAAAAGTTTGAGAATGTGCATCAAAAATTGAAAGTT
>JBMLRA010000029.1:6140-8624 GCA_049241265.1 Chitinophagaceae bacterium | reverse complement strand
CGTTTGGAAATGTATTTTGTCTGTTTTCTAAAAGAAGCTAGATACAAAAGCAGAAGCAAAATGATAAGTATTATATTTTCAAGATGCTTTGAAATATCTATGTAGGAATTTATCAGTTCATATGCCATAGTAATTAATAATAAAAAGAAAATTGAAGCTACTGTTCTAAATGTATTATTGACTTCAATTAGTACTTCTGTTTTTGGATCAGGTTTTGAAGTTTTCACAAAGGATTTATAGTTTTCATATTTTAATATCTTCAATTTTATTAGAACAGGTTCAATAACTAATGAACCAAATCTACTAATGCTCATTCCTATGAAATAATATAAAAATGCTGCAAGTATATTGTTTTCTTGTATTAAATTATAACCAACAAATTCTTTGCAAAAAATAACAAAAATTATACCTGGCAACAAATTGTTAAATAAGTTATACGAAGTTAGTTTATCAAGTAAATCTTTCATTGTGTTTATTTTCAAAATCTTTTTTTAGTATATTATATATTAAGCCTACATCTTTTTTTGAAATAGTAAAAACAAGTTTCTCTATTTTTTCGTGACAACTTTTATATTTTTTCTCTGAGGTATTACAATAACATTTTGCATTTCTTGCCCAGCTTTTAGCCTGCAGTATTATCTCAAGTTGTTTCAGTATTTCTGCTTTATTTTTAGTTAAGAATATTTCATAGTAGCCTTCCCAAATTCCTTCATTTCCGTGACTTCTTTCTCCAGTTGGATATTCTCCTTCCATTTCTCTATAATATTCTCTAACTAAGTGTGTGTTTAAAATATTTTCTAAAAACCAAACAAATGTAATTCCAGTTTTACAAACTCTCAATTCATCCTGCGGATTTGCAAAACATAAGGTTCCATCTTTTTTAATATGTCTATCTAAGTCTTTAGGTATTTTATTACTAATTTCCCAAACTTTAGGAAAGCAATTAGGGTATTTAGTATCAAATGAAATAATTACTTCATATAATGCTATTTCAACATTATTTTTCCTATCTATAGCCAGCCAATTACCTTGTACAATAAAGGAATTTTTCTCTATCCTTAAAGTCAGATTTGGGTACTTTTTAAGTCCAATGCGAATATCATTTTGTAAGCTAAATTTCTTATTCACACCAAGGTTTTTGAATTATGCTAGAAGCACTTACTGTTGCAGCAGCTTTTATTTTGTTTTCACTTTGTTTAGTATTTGTGGCTAACCTGTGAATTCCATTTGCATCTATTTCAAACTCTATAGGTTCAGGTTCTTTTTCTGTTGGCTCTATAGAAGTATTTAAAAAATCAGTTGATTTTGTTAGCTTCTTTAAATATTCACTTTTTGCCTCATAATGTGGTGGGTTATCTTCATTATTGATAATTTTTTTACTAGATGCAATTACAATTCCACCAGTTCTTTTGTAATCAAGTATTGCTAATGAACTTTCTTTTGGTTCTACATTTTCTTCTCGTGGTGTATCATTAAAAAATGTCCAAGAACAATGATGTGGTGCTAAAAAAATATCCCAGTTTAATGCTTTATGATTTAATTGATTGTTATACTTTCTAGTTTTATCTAAAATCATTTTCCAAGCATAGTGGTCAGCATCTCCACCAAGCATTAGCAAACATTTAAAGTCATTTTCTGCTGCATTATTCTTAAATCTTGCTTGTAGTACTATACTTGTATAATTTTTGTCCTTTTCCTCATCAGTTAATTGTTCTTTAAATGGAGAGTGAATAAACATTGAAAAATCTGTTTTTTCCTTTTGATTGAAGACTTTTACTATATCCCCTGGTATTGACCTTAAATGATTGAGTCCAGAATAATCAGTATTTCCATCATATCCAATTATTCTTATTCTGTTACCAGCAATGTCTTTATCAATGCTGTTTCTTTGATGTAATGCAATTCGCCTTTCTGCTTCTTTTTGGTAAGCATCCTCATCATCGTTAGTATGCTTTTCAGCTATCATTGGTGAAAACCACATTTCATCAATAATTATCTCATCTCTTTCTTTATTCTCTTTTTTATAAATATTAGGGTTGCCTAAGTAAAAATTAACTTTAAAACCTCTACAATGATCTTGGTCACCGTGTGTTAATACAAAAACATCAATAAATGGATTTCCATCTCTGGTTGAAATTGAATTTAATAAATCATTCTTTACATCGAAAATTTTATTTCCATTATTATCTTCTTCACCTTGTCTAATATTACAATCTATTAAGATAGTTGTTAAATCTTTTAGCCTAATTAAAGTTTGGTCTCCATTCCCTACAGGGTAAAATTTTAATTTATGTTTACTCATTTTTATTCTTTTAATCTTTACTAATTAGTGCACCAAGTGAAATCAAGGCAAAAATTGCTGCTACTCCTTTCAAAATACCAAATACATTATTCACTTGTTCACTTTCAATTTTTCCTTTAGTTATTTCATTAGCAAAATGCTGGCAGTTATAGTTTATCAAATCATAAGGCTGATTCAGCTTT
>JBMLRA010000029.1:0-6040 GCA_049241265.1 Chitinophagaceae bacterium | reverse complement strand
TCTTTATCTCTTATTCGTCCATCTTTTCCGTGAATAACTACTTCCGATTGATTATTTTTTGCAATCGGAATGGCAGCGTTTATTGCCTCTTTTTGAGTTGGGGTAACTTTTGTTGCTTTGCTATTACCTTCTCCTTTTACTTGCCATCCATCTTGGTGAGGCGATACGTGAATGTTCTTTCCCATTTTATTGTTTTTTAGGAATGAATAAATGGCACACAATTAACTCACAGCGTGGTGTGCATTTCAACTGGAAAGAATTTATATAAAGTAGAAGTTATTGCCGAAACGGCATTTGAAGAAAATGTAAGTGTTGTTTATATTATACCAACACTTACATTTGCAATCTGAATTTTTAAACTTCGGAAAAGAGATTCTTTCAAACTCATTTCCTCAAAGCCTTATTAGTTGGTAGCTAATGAGGCTTTTACTTTACATCATAAATCAATATTTAAGCCATCTGTTTTTTATTTGCTTCCTCTGCCAAATTATCACAAAATTAATCAATGTTAATTATTTTAGTAAAATAAATACTAAATATGTTGGCAAAAAGTCTTATTTCATATTTAGCTCTATTTAATTTGTCATATTTCAGTTCACTTCAATTGGATGTATCAAATACATTGCATCAAGATAATCAATTATTCCAAAATTTTCAATGTTATTTTTCCAAGCCTTTTCATCGTGGCTTTTATTAACTATTGTTTTTACAGTATCATTTTTAAAATAGTTAGCAATACTTTTCAAAGATTTTAGTTCACTTTCATTAAACACTGTTTCATCAAAAGTATTCTCATCAACTCCAACAAATTTTTCACCATAATACTCTCCAAAATCTACAAGCTCTAATCTTACTTTCTTTTTTTCTATTGCCTTGTCAAGCAAGGTTTCATAATTTATAGGTACAGGTCCCTTTTGTATGGCTTTATAAGTAAGTCCACTTATTGCAAATCCACTATTTTTAAAATGATAGAAATCTGCATAAAAAAGTAACTTATTCATCATAGTTTTAAACGGCTGCAAATGATTGGCAAAAAAAGCTATCATATTAGTTACCTTATCCATACTGGCAACTTTATACCCATTTTCTATACAAGGTTTTTTAATTCTTAGTATTTGTGCATCATCTAACAATTCTTCAAAATCCCAAGCCAATAAGTTTGCATCTATTTTGTCATAAATTCTTTTTAGCTCGTTAGGCTCAAATTCATTTTTGCTTAATTCAATTAGCTTTTTAAACTCATTAGGGTCTTTGATCATTTGTATCATTCTGCCATTCGATACACTGGGCATCTCTCCAGCTTCATAATTTCTAAAAACATTTGCTCCAAAACCCAATATTTCACTCATTTTAACTGCAGGTAGCCCATACTTTTCCCTAATAGCTTTAATTTCCTCTGGAAAAGGTATTCCAAAAACAAATCTGTACCTATTGTAAACCTGATTCGTATTGGCATCATCCAACTCCACAGTTGTAAACTGCTCCTTAGTATCTTCACATAAATAATATTGAAATACTACTTCAAATTTCTCTTTACGAAACTCCAATTCTCTAATTTCATTTTTCAAAGTGGCTATGCCACCAGTAAATGGACTTTTCATTTTTTTCATTTTAAAAGTGAAACAATAAAACTTACTACCCATTGAAGCTATACTACATCAACTTTTATCTTTAAAAGGATAATTCATATCAAACTCAGCAATATGAAACGATATGCATATTGTTTGATTATTAACCATCCCTATCGTTATTTTTATATAAATCTCTTTTTTCTTAACCATTTTGCCAAAAACCCACATATCAGCTCCACCATATAATTTTTCAGCTATCGGCCCTTCCGAATAATCTTCAAAAAGTAATTCATTTAATACTTTAATTTTTTGCTCTCTTGTAATTTCCAAGTCAAGCATTGTTTGAGTATTTTTACTTCTATCATCTCTAAAAACAATACCCCAAAAGCTCATTTTATAATGAAACTCTTTTAAGTATTGTATTATTTCTTCTTTACTTGGCATTTATCAATGCAAAAATAGGGGTTATTTTTATTAAATTACTTTAAAGTTATATTTTTATTCAAAATTAGCACTTTTTGCAATTATATAGTTGTTTTTTGGGGCTTCCCTTTCAGGTCGGGCTATTCGCTGCAATCTTTTTGTTCCAAAAAGTATTTTCGCTGCTATCCCTAAGCCGAAGCAAAAGGCAGCTTTATTCATTTGTAAGGGCTATCGCCACTTACTGCATTTCATTACAGCACCCTTTTTGCAAACAATGGTATTATTAGCTGCTTTAAGGCAGCAAATAATGACGATAACCCACCCATCAAAACGCATTTAAAAACGGCTTGTGCAGTAGAAAACACATACTGCACTTTGTGTTGCTGTCAATTTTAAACTGCTATACTTTTATATTGCAATGCACCTAAGCATATTGGCACATTGTAAGCTTCGTTCCTTGCTTTCAAAGAGCCAATCCCTAATCACACAGCATAGCAATAAAAAAGACAGTCATTCCAACCACCACCACCATTCCTTTTTAGCAGTATCAAAATTGCCAGAAGTAACTCAAACATAAAGTTGCCTTATAGTATATTTTGCCATCGCTTATAGTCTTCTATGCAATCAAAAAATATCCTATAAGAACTTTATGTTAAGTAACCAACACAATTGCTGCAAGTAAGCAGCAAAGCCGTTTTTCTTTTCCTTCTCACACCCACCCATTGTTTAATGATCAGTAGTAATACTTATCGGCATTTTTTAGTAAACATTGGCATTATGTTTTCAACTTTCCCTCCTTTGGAGGGATAAGGGTGGCTGTATTGTTTTGCTTTTATCTATTGCCCCAGCAATAGGCAAATTTATTTCCTCACAAGTTGGCAAGGTCTTCGTTGCGTTGCACTGCACTTGCCAGTTGGTTTTTGCAAAAAAATCTCCACATGCTTTTTTCTTGCCAAATGCTTCGCCAAATATGGCAAGAAGCCAGTAGTATTTTTCTTGCAAAAAACCTTGCCTTCCTACCTCTGCTAAAATTCTGTTGCCTATCGCTGGTGCATAGTGTGTTTTCTGCACTTTTTAAAAGCCAGTTATAGCAATTTTATGTTCAACTATTCAATCGTTACTTACAATCCAAAAAACGACTTCTCACAACCCCATTTTTACATTTTATGCAAAGGATTAAATAGTGGTAAGCCTTTATTAAAACCCTGCCCAAATTGTTTTGTAATCTCTTGCAACACCCAGCAAGAAAAAGAATTTTTATATTGGGTTTGTTACAGCCTTTGGCAAGGCAAAGCCTTTTATCATTTACATACAGGTTCTGTAATTACATTTATTCGTATTAACGAATACAAGGCATTTATGAAAGAAAAATTTACCAACGCTTTCCACCAAAAAGAAAGACACTTAGAAGGCATCAGCAAACTTCAACAGCTCGAAGCTTTAGAAAAACGCTACAAGCAAAATCTGCTTTTTATAAATGATGCAAAAAGGTCAATAATGCACTTCTGTATTGCCAAGAAATAAACAGTTGTGTGCAATAAAAATGTATAAGCAAAGTTGGGGCAGGTAGGCTCTGCAAATGGCTTACCACAGCCACCAAAAGACTACGGCATAAAACGCCATTCTGTTTTTGTTTTCCCCTTTGGGGGAATTAAAGGGGGCTATTTATTCCGTTTCCTTTTGGTGGCTTTATCTACCTGCCCAAGTGAATTGCTTATAAATTTTTTATTATGCACAAGCAACTTCGTATTATCACTAGGCATCGTATGGCACTTTGTCCATTATCGTTTTGCCATTTTCCAGTTCCAGTTTTGCCAGCATTGGCATTTAGTAGGCATCTCAGCAGGGTAGGTGTTTGCCATCGTCCTGCACCAGGTGTTAGGGTTTATCCTTTGGCTTCTTGTGGTTGGTTTGTTTTCGTTTATCCATCAGGTCGCCGTTGCCTTTCAGCACTCCCATTCTAAAGTGCTATTTTCAATTTCCCTTCCCCTTTTGGGGAAGGTGTCTGAAAGACGGTTGGGGCTGGGTGTTGTTTTTATTGGCACTAAAAAAGCTCCCTTGCAGGAGCTTTAATTTTTCTGTTTAGTCACCACAACTTTGCAGAAATTATTTTTTACTTTTTTTGAATATTGCTTTTAACAATAACGACACTACAAAACTAACAACTGCACCAATACTTGCCAAAACTATTGTCTTTACTACATCTTCACTTTTAATGTTGTAAAACACAGTGAGTAAAGTTCCTCCAATAGTTCCAGCTTTTGCACTACTATTTGGGTTCATTGGTAGTGGTTAATTGGCTTACAGCAGTTATTACACCACTTGCCACAGCTACATATCCTGCAGCACTAACAACAGCAACAGGTAAAGCCACAGGTGCAGTTATAATGGCTGTACTTATTGCTGCTAAAGTCACTGCAATATTTCTTAATTTTTTAAAGAATTTTGGTGTTGGAGCTTTTGCTCTATCAATTAATTTTTTCATAAAATTTACTTTTATACTTTTTTGTCTAAATACTAAAATCTAAATACAAAATACTTTGTATTAGCTACTTTTAATAACTAAAAACACTTTTTCATTTCTTTCTAAAACAGGATAGACAAAGGCTTTCAACTTATCAAAAACAATTCTACTCTTATTGCCTTTGCCTTCTCCTATGATACTAGTAACTGGTGCAATACAGCCCATTGATTCTTTTTGTGCATCATTGAAAGGATGTATCAAAATCAAGTCTCTATTTGGCACATTACATACTTGCAAATGCCATTTATATTTAGGGCTGTATCGTTTAATTAATTCATATCTTCCTTCAGGAATACAACTCACTTTGCGTTCGTTATTTTTCCAAGGCAATTCAATGGTTTGGCATAAGCCATCACCATTAAAATACAAATTCCCATTTGTGCCATTCGTGCAATAATTTCTTAATAATACCAGTTCCATTTTAAAGCGTTTTTGTTTTAAAAGTCCCTCTCTTTTGGAGAGGGATTTAGCGTGAGGCTTAGTTTCCATCAACCTTTACCAATGCTAAAGCATTATAAGCACCATTTTTCAATGGATATTTAACACCATTCACATCTTGGTAAAACTCAATACCTAAAGCCAAAAACAAAGGATGTGTACTTGCAGCAGTTACGGCATTAGTCAAGTTTAAAACAGCCGTTGCTGTGCCATCCCAAGCCGATACTGCACTTGTTTTAGTATCGGCAACAAACGTTTCATTTTCAAAATCAACTTCAATGCCACTACTTACAATTTTGTAGTGGGTAGTTCCACTAGGTGCAGCAATCATATTGGCAGGTATGTATGCAGGCACATTCACTTTTAATGTTCCTGCAACCCTATCAATAGTTGGGGTGTAAGGTGCAAAAAATGTATTGTTAAGTTTACCATTAATGTTAAACTCAAAGCTTTCTAGTAACTCAGCTTCGCCATCAATTACATTTCTTTCTCCTCTCACACTTGTTGCATCAGCTTGTATCACTTCCACCATTTTTTGAGTTAATCTACTCACCATTCTGTTATCACTAGAATTTTGCAACAATACCCTTAAAGCATTGCGTAATACTTTACCTGCTTTTCCAGCAGCACCAAATTCGCTGCCATTTTCACGAGTTCTTTGAAAGGCTTTGTCGTTGGCTATTCTGTTAGCATCAACACCACCTTTCTCTCTTGCCAAATAACCATCTTGGCTTTTGTAGAAGGTAATATTTCCTATTGTACCTTCTAATTTCATAATTCCTTTTTGCTTTGCCATTTTATTAAATATTTATGTTTAAAAATTGAAGTGTTTATTGGCACACTTCATAAAGCTTTCTATTTCTTTTATTCAATTTTCTCCATACTCATGGTGGCACAGGTTGGGTGCAATTCCACAAGCCCAAGCAGTTATGCTTTGCTGCATTTTCAATGTTTTTCAAATCCATTCTTTGAGAATAAACACTATAAAACCAAACCCATCCTTTAGCAATTAAAAGGCTATCAAGGCTCATTCCATTAAATGTGGCTGATACTAACAATCTTCCATACAAATCGGTTTTATAAG
>JBMLRA010000028.1:0-1547 GCA_049241265.1 Chitinophagaceae bacterium | reverse complement strand
GATAAGTTAACATACTAATTTCAAATTCAGATTAAAAATTACTCGTAACCCTAAACATTTAATAATGAAAAAAGCTATTCTTATTGTAGTAGTTATTGTTGCTTCAGTTATAGTTTATATAAGTTACAATAACAAGCCTACACAATCCAGTGATTCCCAAAGTTGTAATTGTAGCAACACATGGTTTCCCCACAGCCAAACGCCCAACACCAATGATGGAGCAGGCGGCCCTTTTGATACTGATAGTACCAGCAATTGTATGTTTCATCAGTTGGCGGTACAAAAGTTTTTGTGGCTTACCAGGACCCTGCCCAATGGTCATCCTTATTTTCAAGATTCATTAATACAAGTAAACATTTTATTAGCAAAACCAAAACCACAGCTTGGCCTTTCACTGGTGTTAATAGATACCTTACAAGCTGGCTCTAGTGGCACACTAAAATCAAATCCTGCTTTTGCTGCTAATGGCAAAACCTCATACATGGTGTATTATAGCAAGTTTGTAAATGATACTTTGTACAACGATTGCACACGTTTTGCAACATTTTTATCTCAAAGCGATTCATTGGCACAACGTAATAGTAATAACTATGAGTTTTCTAATGGAGCATTAGAAACTAAAGCTTCTTGGATAAATGTTGATGCCATTAAAAAAGAAGAACAGGCTAATTATTATACAACAGAAGCTGCAGTTTGGGTAAATAATTCTTACCAAAAGCAAACAGTTGCTTTATTGGGCTTGCATGTAGCCACAAAAGTTATTAATCACCCCGAATTTATATGGGCAACTTTTCAGCATCATGGTATGGCACCTTACCACGATTGGACTACAAGAGATACTAATACTACAGCTAATAATGATTATTTATTTTTTGCTAAAGGCACCACACACGATGTTCAAGGGATAAGTTGGTTCAATAATCAACATGGAAAAGATTCGGTTTTGCCAACTCCTTACCAAGCATTTTCAGTATATAAATATGGTACAATGGTAACAACGGGTGGGGGCTATATAGATACCACAAGCCAAGGTGCTAAAGGAGATGCTTTAAACTTTAATAATATAGATGCTATAAATACATCCTTACAAAGCCAGCTAAAAAAAGAAAACGATGTGTGGAGTAACTACATGTACAATGGAGCTATTTGGCTTAATACAGATAAAAAAACCAAAGAACAAATAGATTCTTTAATACATTCATTTGAAGGTACTATCGAAATAAATAAAGGAGCTTTTTCTCGAGGTTCTTTAGCAGCTATGAATATTACAATGGAAACGTATAGGCAAGTATTTCAATCATTAAATAAAACACAAGCTACATTTAACGATGTTGGTAATTGTTTTGGTTGTCATAATGGGCAAACTATGTTTCCGTATGCTAATAATGTGGTTGATACAGGTACTTCACCTTTATACTTTAGCCATATTTTCAACCACTACTTACGAAGTTATAGTCAAACTAATAGAGACAATGAACTTCCGGCTAAAAAACACGATAATAAAAATGATGCTGCTGCATTTATTAAAAAGAAACAAAAACCTCAAT
>JBMLRA010000027.1:4302-13615 GCA_049241265.1 Chitinophagaceae bacterium | reverse complement strand
AATCAATGGGAAGTTGCTAATGTAACTTTTGAAACAAAAAAAGAAACCATTGAAATTTCAATAACACCAGAACAAGCAAATTGGCTGCTAGCAATACTTCCAAAACTTTCTATCGATAACATTAAAATATATACAATACAAGAAATTATTGAAAATTATACTAATGCAGGATTAGAAGATTTCGAGTTATTTTGGGATAATAAACCAATGAATACTTTGTATAAAGTTGGATTGCTGATGCTATAAAATTTTATTAATGTGGCAACCATACAAAAAAGGATTTAAAGCTTATTTGCAATTAGAAAAATCGTTAAGCGATAATTCTGTTGAAGCATATTTACGTGATGTTGACAAACTAACTGAGTATCTTTTAGCTACAGATAATAAGAAAAATCCTGCTGAAATTGAACTGAAAGATTTACAAAATTTTGTAAAATGGGTTGCGGAATTAGGAATGACGCCAACCTCTCAAGCTCGTATTATATCTGGCATTCGTGGATTTTATAAATTTTGCTTAATTGAGGAAATTAGAAAAACAGACCCATCTGTTTTGCTTGAAGCCCCAAAAACAAAACGTGCTTTACCCGATGTGTTGAGTTTTGAAGAAATAGAAAATATTATTGGTGCTATTGACTTAAGCTACATCAATGGTGGAAGAAACAAAGCCATTTTAGAAACAATGTATAGTTGTGGTTTACGTGTGAGTGAGCTGGTAAACCTAAAAATTAGTTGCTTGTATTTAGATGTAGGTTTTATTAGAGTTATTGGTAAAGGAGATAAGGAAAGATTAGTGCCAATAGGTAGAGATGCTATTAAGTACATTAACATTTATAAAAACGATATTCGAAATCATATTAACATTCAAAGTGGTTTTGAAGACATTTTGTTTTTAAATAGTAGAGGAAAAAACTTAACTAGAGTGATGATTTTTTACATCATTAAGGATTTAGCATTGAAGGCAGGCATTACAAAAATTATTTCTCCTCACACTTTTCGCCATTCTTTTGCAACCCATTTAGTTGAAGGTGGTGCCGATTTAAGAGCAGTACAAGAAATGCTGGGACACGAAAGCATTACAACCACAGAAATTTACACACATTTAGATAGAGATTTTTTAAGAGATACTTTGAATAAATTTCATCCAGCTTTCAAAAAGCTGTAATAATATTTGTAAAAAACATTTTACGTTTGGCATTATTTTAGCCACATAAAATTGGTTGAAAAATCAAAAAACAAATATGAAAAAGATTTTAGCTTTATTGGGTTTAGGTTTCATACTAATGTCTGCCACTAATTTTGGCACTCCTGATGAAATAATAGATACATTAAAAAGAGGTTCAGCACAAGAAATATCTCAATATTTTGACAATTTTATTGATTTAACACTACCCGAAAAAGATGAAATGAAAAATATGGGTAAAAACCAAGCAACCATTGCAATTAAAAGTTTTTATGAGGAAATGGGCATTAAATCTTTTCAATTAACTTCTCAAAGAGAGGCTGGCTCAATAATGTACATTACCGGCAAACTTCAAGGAAAAACAAAGAATACTAATTTAACACTCATATTAAAAAATACTAACAATAAGTATTCTATAACATCCATTAGAATAGGTTAGCCGAATATTTTATTTAAGCCATCAATAAAGCTAGTGGGAGAAAAATTCAACTCAGTTTTAGACTTATTAATATTCAAAATACTTTTTTTTGCCCGCCTTACTGGCTCAGGAAAACTAATTTCATCAACTGGTATAATCAAATTACTATTTAATTTCAGTTTTCGAGCAATAATTATTGCCATTTGATATGGTGTTAAAATATCTTCTCCTGCAAGGTGATAAACACCATTTTTATTTAGTTTAATCAACATTTCTACCCCATAACAAATATCGTCAACATAAGTTGGAGTCCTCAATTGATCATTTACAACTTTTATAATGCTCCCATTTTGTAAACTACTTTGAATCCATTGCACAAACGAGCCTCTCAAGCCATCAATTTGTTTTCCATAAATAAACACAGGTCTAACAATGCAGTAATTGGTTAAAGTATGCTGAATATAATTTTCAGCCACTAATTTACTATTGCCATAAAAATTTAATGGATTGGTTTCTGATATTTCAGTATGATGCTCTCCCTCGCCAAAAACAAAATCAGTAGATGTAAAAATTAGTTTGGCATTAATACTTTGGGTTGCATTTACAATTGTTTCAGTTACAACTACATTATTTAAAATACAGGCTTCACAATTTTTTTCACATTCATTTGGCTTGCTCATTGCAGCAGTATGAATAATAATATTAGGCTGATATTTAACTATTACTTCATTTAAAAGTGCTGAGTTGGTTAAATCTAAATCAATATAATTAATTGTTTTTAAACGGTTATACTTGGCTTCACCCCTTGCAATAGCAGTTATTTCAAAACCCCTATCGTAAAAATAATTTAGCAAGTGCCCCCCTAAAAAACCATTTATTCCTGTTATCAATAATTTCATTCAACAATAATACTAACTTGCAGCCACTTAATTACAAACCCTTATTTTTGTTTCGTTGTGTAGGATATACACAGTACTTTAATAATAATTGAATGAAAAACAAAGTAACCAAGATTGGTGTTATGACCTCTGGTGGTGATTCTCCTGGTATGAATGCTGCTATTAGAGCAGTAGTTAGAACTGGCATATACAATGGTTTAGAGGTTTACGGTATTATGCGTGGCTATTCTGGGTTAATTGAAAATGATATTCAGAAAATGGATTCTCGCAGCGTTGCCAATATTATTCAACGGGGAGGAACTATTTTAAAAACAGCTAGAAGCAAGGCTTTTATTACACCTGAAGGTAGAAAAATTGCTTACGACAATTTAAAACAACACGGCATTGATGGGTTGGTAATCATTGGTGGCGATGGCAGTTTTAAAGGAGCTCAAACTTTTAGCAACGAATATGATATTCCTTGTATTGGATTGCCAGGAACAATTGATAAAGACATTGCAGGCACAGATGTAACAATTGGTTTTGACACAGCTGTGAACACAGCTGTTGAAGCAATTGATAAAATTCGTGATACTATGGATGCACACGATAGATTATTTATTGTAGAAGTAATGGGCAGAGACGCTGGCTATATTGCTTTGCATAGTGGTATTGCTACAGGTGCTGAAAATATTTTAATACCTGAAAGTAAAACTGACATTGAAGAATTAATCTGCTCTTTAACTGAAAAAGAAAGAAGAAAAAAACTAGTTAACCTTGTCGTGGTTGCAGAAGGTGGAGAGTATGGTGATGCAAATAAACTTGCAGAAATTATTAAAGATAGAATACCTACTGCAGATACCAGAGTTTGTATTTTAGGGCATATTCAACGTGGTGGTGCACCAAGTTGCGAAGACAGGCTTATTGCAAGCCACATGGGTTACTATGCAGTAGAAAGTTTATTAATAGGAAGACATAATGTAATGGTAGGTGTTATTAATAATAAAATACATTACACCCCATTAGATAAAGCAGTGAAGGAAAAACAAAAAATTGGTCAAGAATGGATGAAAATCGTTAAAATTTTAGCAAGCTAAATTTAAAAATAAAATTATAAAAAATCAGCCGTATATGAGCACAAACTTAAGTAAATATCTACACCAAGATATGGATAAAAATGCAGGAATTGATCACACAAACCACCGCACCAAAATTGTTGCAACCGTTGGTCCTGCTTGCGATACTTATGAAAAATTATTAGATCTTGTAAAAGCTGGTGTAAATGTTTTTCGTTTAAACTTTTCTCACGGTTCGCACGAGGATAAACAAAAAATTATTGATCACATTCGTCATATCAACTCCACAGAACCTTACAATATTGCCATTCTTGGCGATTTGCAAGGTCCAAAATTAAGAGTAGGTGAAATTGAAAATAATCATCTTGATTTACAAGTTGGAGATATTTTAACTTTCACCAATGAGAAATGTGTTGGCACTAAAGAAAAAATATATGTTAGTTATCCTAACCTTGCTGGTGATGTAAAAGTTGGAAATACCATTATGATTGATGATGGTAAAATAGAAGTGAAAGTTGTCAATATCACTAAAGAAAAAGGTGTTAAAGTTGAAGTTACTTTAGGAGGTGTTTTATCTTCAAAAAAAGGTATCAACTTGCCAGATACAAAAATTTCTTTACCTGCAATTACAGATAAGGATTTAGTTGATTTGGAATTTATTATTGAACAAAAACTTGACTGGGTTGCTTTAAGTTTTGTACGTAGTGTAAAAGATATTGTTATACTAAGAAACAAGCTTGACGAAAAGAAAAGCAAAACAAAAATTATTGCAAAAATTGAAAAGCCCGAAGCACTTGTAAACATTAGAGATATTATTGTAGAAAGTGATGCTATAATGATTGCTCGTGGAGATTTGGGTGTTGAATTACCTATTGAACAAGTGCCATTAATTCAAAGAGAATTAATTAGAAAATGTATTCATCGTGCAAAGCCTGTAATTGTTGCTACGCAAATGATGGAAAGTATGATTGATAGAACCAAACCTAACAGAAGTGAAATTACAGACGTTGCAAATGCTGTGCTTGAAGGTGCAGATGCTGTGATGCTTAGTGGAGAAACTGCTGCTGGAAATCATCCTGCTTTAGTAGTAGAAACAATGCGTAAAATTATTCGTCAAGTTGAGAAAACTGAATACAGATACAATAGAGAAGAAGACTTAAAACCACTTGCCCATTCCCCTTCTTTTTTAAGCGATGCAGTGTGTTATAATGCTTGCAAAATTTCCAAAGACCTTAACGCAAACGCTTTAATTGGAATGACACAGAGTGGCTACACAGGATTTATGTTAAGTAGCTATCGCCCTCAATCTCCAGTATATATCTTTACAAAAGAAAGAAGTCTTGTGAACCAACTAAGTTTAAGTTGGGGTGTAAGAGCATTCTATTATGCCGAGGAAGAAAGTCTTGATAATATTGTAACAGATCAAATTAGAATTTTAAAGCAGAGAGGTTTTATTGCAAGTGGCGATGTTGTTGTTAATACTGGTAGCACACCTGTTCATCAACACCTACCAACTAATGTTATTAAGGTTACAAAAATTGATTAGGATTATTTTAAAATTGATATTTTAATGCTCTGCGAAACCATTGGTTTCGCAGATTTTTTTAATGAAACTCCTTTTGAATATTTTTATGATAGGTTTAAAAAACTTTTACATTTACACAAATTAAATTGAATGAGAAATCTTTCTATTTTACTAGTTACAATTTTAATAATAGGTTGTAAACACAAAGAAACCAATCTTAATAGCGATGCACCCATTAAACCCAATCAATTTGTTACTGCATTTAAAATATTAGATAATAATTTTTCTGCTAACGATAGCAGTATTTTAACATTAGCAGATACTGTTTCAATCAATCACAAACTTTTAGAAAGATTTATCCCTGATACACTTTATAAAAGATTGCTTGCTAATGACAATAAAACTACTTTTCATCCTTTAGGCAGAATTGAAAAACCGAATGAGGTTTACTTATTGCTACTATCAATTCAAAATAAAAAACAAACAGTAACTGTAATTGTACAAGACAAAAAAAATACGTTTCTAGCATCTAAAGATGTGTTGCCATTCGACAGGGAAAACAATAATTATAAATATTCTTTTTCGCTAAATAGAGAACCCACTTTTTATATTTCAAGAGAGAAAACAGCTAATGAAAAAAATATTAAATTCACTAAAACAGGATGGGCTTTTAATGGCAAAACATTTATTGCAGTTGTAAATGAAACTAATGAACGCAACGATAAATCGAATGTAATACAAAATCCAATAGACACTTTTGCAAGAGAAAATTTATATAGTGGCAACTACGTTGAAGATGAAGGAAATTTTATTTCAATAAGAGACGGAAGAACAAAACAAGATTATCTCTTCTTTTTGCATATTGATAAAAATGATGGTACTTGTATTGGAGAATTAAAAGGTGAAATGAAGTTAACAGATAGTACACACGCAATTTATAGCTTTGGTGGAGACCCTTGCGTAATTGATTTTACTTTTGATAAAAACATTATAACAATTAAAGAAAAAGGAAGTTGTGGCAATAGGCGTGGTATGGATTGTTTTTTTGAAGATGCTTTTACCAAGAAAAAAGAACCTAAAAAAAAGATTATAAAACCAGTTGTTGTTAAAATACCAACTGTAAATGTTTCAAAAATGTTAGTACCAACAAAACCTAATGTAAAGATTGATAAAAATAAGAATCAAAAGTCTAACAAAAATATAGTTGTTCCTAAAAAAGCAGCCCCAAAAACAGAAGAAAACCCATATACAAACTAGTAGTGAATGAAGTATCAAATAGGAGACGATATAATTGTATTACATAGTAACGAAGAAGGAAAAGTTATTGATATTATTGATGAGAAAATGATAATGATTGAAGTAAGAGGAGTGAAATTCCCTGCTTATATGGATCAGATTGATTTCCCTTATTTCTATAGGTTTAGTAAAAAGAAAATTGTTGAAGAAACAAAACCAGTAAAAGTTTTTATTGATAATATTCCAAAAGAAAAGCCTCAACCCAATCAACTTAAAACAGCAGATGGGGTATGGCTTGTTTTTATTCCCAAATTTTCTTTTGACGAATTTGATGACGACTATGTAGAGTTGTTAAAAATACACTTGGTAAACAAAACAAATACAGCTTATAAGTTTGCTTATGACCATCAATTGCAAGGCAAAAGCCAGTTTCAGTTAGAAAACCAAATACAAGCATACCACGATTTTTATTTACACGATATTGCTTTTGAAACTGTAAATGATAGCCCAAGCTTTGATATTGATTTTTCATTGGTTGAAACAAATAAATTAAAAAATGATCATTTTGAAGCGAGTCTAAAACTGAAGCCTAAACAAGTTTTTCAGCGAATACAACAAATGAAAAAAAATAACGAACCTACATTCGCTTATCAACTTTTTGAGGAGTATCCAGACAGGGTTTTTGAGGAATATCACGATATTGATAAACTAGCTAAAAAGGGTTTCAAAATCTATGATTTATCAAAAATAAAAGAACATTTAGAACCTGCACGAAGTGTAATTGATTTGCATATTGAAAAATTGGTCGATAATTTTCAAGGGAAATCTAGCTTAGAAATATTAACTATTCAGCTAAAAGAATTTGAAAAATGGTACGATTTAGCTGTTGCTAATAAACAACCTAATTTTATTGTAATTCACGGCATTGGCAAAGGCAAATTGAAAGAAGAAATACACCAACTTTTAAAGTTAAGAAAAGAGGTCAAGTATTTTGTTAATCAATATGACGAGAGATTTGGTTATGGAGCTACTGAAATATTTTTTCAGTAACGAGCCACCTTATAAAGCAACTTCCAATTCAGGTAATTTTCTTGGTGCAATATTTTTAACTGCATCTGCAATATGTTTAATATGTGGTGGTGTAGTACCACAACAACCACCAACAATATTTACAAAGCCATCTTTTGCCCAATCTTCAATAAAATGTGCAGTTTGATGTGGTTCTTCATCGTACTCACCCATTGCATTTGGTAAGCCAGCATTTGGATAAGCCGATGTATAGCAAGATGCAATTTGTGCTAACTCTTCAATATGTGGTCTCATTTCAGCTGCACCTAAAGCACAATTTAAACCAATGCTCAATGGATTGGCGTGAGAGACAGAAATATAGAAAGCCTCAAGAGTCTGTCCACTTAATGTTCTGCCGCTTGCATCAGTTATAGTTCCTGAAATCATTATTGGAAGTTCTGGCTTACGCTCGTCTCTAAAGTATTTTTTAAACGCAAAAATGGCTGCCTTAGCATTTAAGGTATCAAATATAGTTTCCACTAAAATTAAATCTACACCACCATCAACTAAGCCTTGTATTTGTTGATAATACGCATCAACTGCTTCATCAAAAGTCAAAGCCCTAAAACCAGGATTATTAACATCGGGACTAAGCGAAAGTGTTTTATTTAATGGACCAATAGCACCTGCAACATACTTATTCACGATTGGCAATTGACGATTAACGATTGATTGATTATATTCATCTATCGCTATTCTGGCACATTTTGCAGCAGCTACGTTTAGTTCATAAGCAAGTTCTTGCATTTCATAATCAGACATTGCAATAGTAGTGCTACTAAAAGTATTTGTTTCAATAATATCAGCACCAGCATTTAAATACTCTTTATGAATGGCAGTTATTATATGTGGTTGGGTAATACACAATAAATCATTATTGCCTTTAACATCTAAATGCCAATTTTTAAATCTTTCTCCACGATAATCTTCTTCGTTTAATTTATATCGTTGAATCATTGTGCCCATTGCACCATCAATTACTAAAATCCTTTTTTCTAACTCTTTTCTAATATCTAACATAAATTAACATTTATGGTTTATCGATTATGTTCATAAGTGTCTATTATTATGAATGCTAATCTGAAAACTATTTGAATAAATAACTGAAGAAAAAAAACGAAGTAAATCTGGTAAATAATTATGCAGACAAAGTCGTTTATTAGTTCAGCTGGCAAACCATTTGTGGGTTGAACAATAAACAAATCTGCCCACAATGCTGCAAATATAATGTGGTGAAACAGAAGTTTGGGAAAAACAGTAGCAAATCAAATTTTGCAAAAAACCCTGTGGTCGGCTAGGATTAATATAACCGACCATTTGGGGTACTGTTCTTTACATCTTCATTAGGGTAACGTATTTATTAAGAACAATGCAAAATATTTTTTTTTCTTTGCAAAAATATTATTGTGAAAAAAAGCTTGGTTTATTAACCATTATGCACAAATGTCATTAAAAAGCACTTTCTACTGTAATCTCAATGTCCTCTGCTATATCACTAACATTAATCCCAAAGTTTTTTGGTTTAATTTTAAACACGCTTCTTAATGTAACTTTTCCGTTCAAAACTATTATGCTGCCACTTTGTTTTACTTTTTGTGTAGAGCCGTGCATTGTTAAGTTACCATCAGCTGTAACATTATAGGTGCCATTTTTTGCAAAATTTACTGTGGCTATATTTGATATAGTTCCTGTGAAAGTAGCTTTAGGAAACTTATCACTGTACATATAGTCTTTTTCATTAAAGTGCTGTTGCATTAAAGTATTTTCAAACTTGAAACCTTTAATAAGCACTGCAAAATTAACCTGACCAGTTTTATCGTTTAAGCTACATAAAACCTGGCTATTTTTTGCCTCAATATCCTCAGCAGCTGTGTGTGAATAGAATTTTACTTTAGCCGATTTTGTGCTGTATGTTTTTTGTGCCACGCAAAA
>JBMLRA010000027.1:0-4202 GCA_049241265.1 Chitinophagaceae bacterium | reverse complement strand
CCTTTTGGTGTTGTAATGTTTCTATACATTTCGGTTCGGGCAAAATATTTAACGAATAAAAAAACACATAAACCTAATATCAACCCCGTTATTACCAACCATTTTAATACTTTTTTCATACTAATTTTATATCAGTTGCAAAATAAATTCATTTAAAACAAAAAAGAGATTAAACAATGTTAATCTCTTTTCTTTTACTCTTTTTCGTAAATTATTGTAATATCAAAGCTTTGGTTTGTTGAAAGTTTGTAGTGCTAAATTTTACAAAAAGCATTCCTTTAAGATTATCTACTTTAGGCAAAATCTTTATTGTGTTGTTGCCATTCATCAGGTTAGTACTCATTACTTGTAAAGCTCGTCCTGTTTCATCCATCATTATAATATCCATATTACGAACTTTATCACTTAAAACATCCACAGTTACTTGCTCGTTTTTACGAATAACGGTTGGATATATATTTTTAATGGTAACCCCTGTAATAACAGGCTTAATACTAACATTGTTTGAATACCTGCTAGTTCCATCTTTATCTACAAGTTTTAATCTGTAAAAAATTTGACTACCATTATTATTGGTAAGTTTGGTATCGGTAAAATTATAAAAAACAGGAACACTTGAATTACCACTAGCATCTACTTTACCAATACTAAAGAAAAACTGACCATCGTCGCTTCTTTCAACATCAAAATAATTACTATTAACCTCGTTAGCAGTTTGCCATTTTAAAACTACATTGTTATTATCTAGTACTGCTTTAAAGCTATTTAATTCTATTGGCAATGAAACTGGCGTTGAACCTGCATAAATATAATCGCCAGAAGTGCCATCACCTAATCCACTTGCTGCATTACCTGCATAATAGAATGTTACTGTTCCTCCTGCACTTGCTGGTGCTATCCAATTTAAATTTGCATAGGTATAGTTACTTGCATTAGAGGTGGTAACAGCATTATTGTGTGCCAATTCTGTACCATTAACTGATGCATTTGCATTAGTTGTTGTAAAACTACCAATAGCAGCACCTGATGTATTTACAGCTTTTATTGAAAATCCCCATCGTCTTCTATTTGGTGCGTTATGACTAATTTTTAAAGATAATGGATAAGTTGCTCCTGGTGTATAGCCACCTGTTGGTAGCCCTGTAACTATAATACTGCCACCAGCCGCATTTAAAGGAAGACCAGAATGACAAGAATTGCAATAATTACCAGTTGCACCTGTGTAGCCTGTTGGGGGTTGTGATGAAGAACTAACGCTTTTAACCCCAGATTGGAGTAATACAACACAAACACATAAAAATAAAATGGTGTAGATTTTTTTCATAAAGTAAAATTTTGATTAAAAATATGTAAGTTGGTGTAAATAGAAAAAAAAGTCAACGATTTGTTTTGATGTTGTGCAATAAATTAATATACAAGATTATTTAACGTATTGTTGAACCGGTAATCGATTTGTTAAACTTTTTGCTAATGTCATTTCATCTGCAAATTCTAATTCGCCGCCAAAAGCAATGCCACGAGCTATTGTAGTTATTTTGCAAGATAGGCCAACAAGTTTTTTCTGAATGTAGTAAATGGTAGTATCGCCTTGAATATTGGGATTAAGGGCAAAAATAATTTCATCAGTTTTTTCTTCTACAATACGAGCAATGAGTGTTTCAATGTTTAAATCGCTTGGAGCAATACCATCTAAAGGAGAAATAATACCTCCTAAAACATGGTA
This sequence comes from Chitinophagaceae bacterium, assembly GCA_049241265.1. Classification (GTDB taxonomy): domain Bacteria; phylum Bacteroidota; class Bacteroidia; order Chitinophagales; family Chitinophagaceae; genus CAIVPM01. The sequence goes on along the minus strand of JBMLRA010000027.1, from coordinate 2,479 downwards.
AGTGCCATTGAATTGCTGTGTATTTTCAATAGCGATTACATCTCTAATATTTTCTACAACACAAATTTGATTTTGATTTCGCATTTTATTGCTACATATACTGCAAATATTGGCATCGCTAATGTTGTGGCATTTACTGCAAAACACAATTTCCCTTCTCATTTTAGCAATTGTTTCGCTAAAATATTCTACCTGTTGTGTATCTTGTTTAAGTAAATGCAACACCAATCTCAATGCAGTTTTTTTTCCTATGCCAGGTAATTGAGCAAAAGAATCTACAGCATTTTGCAAAAGTGATGAAGGTAAAATCATTGAAAAAGGAAATAATAAGGCGTGAAGTTGCAACTATTTGAATACAGATTTACTAATTTTTTCTCCTTTGCTTTCTTTTATCACGATGTTTTAAAATAGGCACTTTACTTTCAGTACCATTAAAAATTCTGCTAATGTTTTTTTGGTGTGTAAGTACAACCATTAGTGCCACAATTACAGCAAAACCCCTGTATAATGGTTCTGGCTCATTGTAAATAAAAAGTATGAAAACCATAAAAGCCAAGCCTGCTAAAATAGAACTTAGTGAAACAAATCTTGTTAAGTATAAAACCAATAAAAAAACAGCAATACAAAGTGCTGCCACTGCTGGTTGAATGGCAAGTGCCATTCCAAATAAAGTTGCAACGCCTTTGCCACCTTTAAAATTAGCCCAAATTGGGAAAACGTGTCCTATTACTGCTGCCAAACCTAGACCAATCATAAAATTGGTTCTATGTAATTCGTTGGTGTGATAATGTTGTATTAAAACGTGCATTGAGGTAGCAACAACCCCTTTCATAATATCTACAGCCATTACAATGCTGCCCCATTTTTTTCCCAGAACCCTAAAAGTATTGGTAGCACCTGCATTTCCACTACCATATTCTCTAATATCGATATTAAAAAAACGCTTACTAATCCAAACAGCCGTTGGAATAGAACCAATTAAGTAAGCAAGTAATATCAATAAAAACTCATCCATAAGGTTCAAATAGTTTTATTCAGTGTTGCAAATATAATCGACAAGTACAAAAAAATAATCAAAAGTTAATATTGGCTAATTTTTTAGTCGTTAATATTTAAGTGTTTACCTTAAAAAGAACTGCAATCCAAGCACCTTTTATTATTGTTTTAATGTGCTGCCATCTCTTTTGTTGTGCAAGATTCAAGATATCAGTTTCATCCTCAATTAATAACCCACTTAAAACAATAAAGCTATTTAAATCACAAGCTAAATGCAATAAATTGAAATTATCTTGAATAATATTTTTGTTGATATTAGCAAGAATTATATCGTATGCTTTGTTTGTTATTGCTGTATCGGCTTTTTTAATTTCTATTTGTGTACAATTATTTTGGGCAATATTTTCAATTGAATTTTCAATACACCAATCGTCATAATCTACAGCTAAAACTTCTGTGGCTCCTAATTTTTCTGCAAGAATGGCAAGTATTCCTGTTCCTGTTCCAAAATCAAAAACAGTTTTATTAGCAAAATCAATTTCTTTCATTAGCTGCATTACACTATAAGTTGTGGCATGGTGTCCAGTACCAAAACTCATTTTAGGAGTAATAACAATTTCGTGTTGTACGCCAGTAATTGGCAAATGAAAATGAGCTCTTATACCTACAAAATCATCTACAGTTACTGGTTCAAAATTAGATTCCCAAACCTCGTTCCAATTTTGTTGTTCTATAATATTTTTTGTGAACGCAACTTGATGAACATTAATAATTTCATTTAATTCATTGATTTCAAAATGAGTTTCTTCAATGTAAGCTTTCAAGCAATTTTCATCTTGTTCAAAACCATCGTAGCCAATTTCACTTAATGCTGCAATTAAAATATCTTGTAAGTGAGTATCTGATGTTGAGATTATTATTTGTGTATGATTCATTTTTGTATTCTATTTTAAAAATGTTAGCAACAAGTTATGCTATTTTTTCCTTCCTTTTACCAAATCAAATGAATGTTGAATAAACTCTTTTAGCTGATTAGATGATAGTGTTCCATCTACAACAATAGTGTTCCAGTGTTTTTTATTCATATGATAACCTGGCAAAACGTTGCTATATTTTTCTCTTAACTCGATAGCCATTTCAGGATTACATTTAACATTAAATCTTAAGGGAGTTTCATCGGTTGCAAGTAACAAAAAAATTTTGTTATTTATTTTGTAAACAATCGTTTCTGGTCCAAATGGAAGAGATTCCTCAACATCTCCAAGACTTAAAGCATAGTCGTGTAATTGTTCGATGTCCATATTTAATATTTCAGCAATTTTTTCACACATTCATCTACCCTTTTTTGGGTAATATTATTTATTTGTGTTTACATTACTTAAGATAAAACCAATTAATCAAATCATATAATTGTGACTTAATTGTAATTGGTGAAGCTGGTTCTTTGTCTACTGCAAAATTGCTTTTAAAATAGATTAAGCAT
>JBMLRA010000026.1:0-3045 GCA_049241265.1 Chitinophagaceae bacterium | reverse complement strand
GGTAAAAATATAATTCAGCGTTAACTCAAAGCCACCACGTAATTGGCTTGCTGGTGTTAGCTTAGATACATTAACATCATAAGAAAGTCCTCCTCGCAAATTCTTATACTCTAATCCAACATAAGGCGAAACGGCATCATTAAATCTATACCATCCTCCTAAAATTAAATTATAATTATCGTCTGCAACCTGCGATAAAGTTTTACTGAAAGCTGCACCAAAAATTAAATCGCTGGTAAACTCTGCTTTCATATAAGCAGCACTTAAAAACATTTTGTTACTTTCTCCCACCATAAAACTACCTCCTGCATTGGCAGAAATTCTTGGAGCTATTTTATGTACAGGTCCATTAAACGATTCTTCTGGCTGATTAAAATGATAGACAGCAGCACCACAATAAAAACTAGAAAAATCAGTAATGGCAGAGTAAACTAAACCAACTGAATAATCAACATAATTTGATGTAAAGCCATTGATAGGTTCGCCTGTTGGCAAGTTATTATTAAAACCCAATGGCGTTAATTGTTGCCCAAAAACAAACTTGCTGTAGTCTAATAACCTTGTATTATAAGTTGCCATTGCACCCACACCTAGACGATTTATACCAAACTGGTCTAATAACTTATGAAAAGAAACTGATGCAGACATTGAATTTGTTTTTAACCCTCCATTATTGCTTTTATCAAACAACCCAGTAAAGCCTACACCAAAAATATCTCCATCTTTTATATAACTTTTTAGTGCATTCGCATCTGCTGAAACTGTACCTGTTATATATGGATATTGAATACTTGGCCATTGGCTTCTGTAGCAGCTAGATACTCTTACATCTCCATTAAAAAAACCAGTAAGTGCTGGATTCATTAGCATTGGAGCCGAAAAATATTGTGTAAAATGGGGATCTTGTGCAAATAGTTTTGTGCTACAAAATAGTATTGTAAAAAAAATACTTTTTAGCTTCATAAAGTACAATTGTTGGTACGCTTCAATCGAATATAACTATAAAAGTTAACTATGAATTAAAAAGCTAAATAAATATTTATTAAATTCTATTGCAAACGATGCCTTGATACTTATTTAAACAATGAACTATTTCCCAGGATTTTGTTGTAGAATATTCAACTATACTATTTTAACTTAGGCTGATATTATTCTTTACATCTAGTCCACTTACCTGCCAATACTTTATGGTAGTTTTAACACAAGAGGGTAATTATAGTTAAAATCTAGGATATCATATATCTTGAATTTCTATAACTTCCAAGCCCAATCTCTCTGATTTATGCACCTTTTAGCTTAACAAAGCCTTTTACGCTATATTTGTTGTTTAGAATAAACGAGAATGAATTACAACACTTCGAGAAATTATTTAAGTATGAGGGAATATGGACGCCATATTCAAAGAATGGTAGAATTTGTGCTAACAATTGAAGACAAAGAAAAACGAAATCAACAAGCAAAAATCATTATAGAATTAATGGGTGTTTTAAATCCTCATTTAAAAAATGTTGAAGATTTTAGGCATATGCTTTGGGACCATTTATTTTTTATCAGTGATTTTAAATTAGATGTTGATAGCCCTTATCCTATTCCTGAAAAAGAAACTTATAAAGCCAAAACCCAACCAATGGGTTATCCAAAACGTCACCCACGTTTTTCGCATTTAGGTAAAAATTTAGAGCTTGTTATTGATAAGGCTTTGCAAGAAAATGATCCTGAGAAAAAAGCAGCATTTGCCAATTCAATAGCATACTATATGAAATTAAGTTATAGTAACTGGCATAAAGAATTAGTGCACGATGAAACTATTAGAACCGAATTAGATGCTATTACTGGTGGGCAGTTAGAGTTTAGTAATACCCCATACATTAAACATAGAATACAACCTGAACGTAGTGAATTTGGTGGAAGAGGTAATAATGGTAATAGAAGACAGCAAAACTTTGGTAATAGAAATGGCAGACCCAATGATAATAGAGCTGCAGGAAACGGAGGAGTGAGAAATAACAGGAATTCGGATGGAAGAATTGGTTCTAACAGACCACCAGATAACAGAAATGGTGAAAATAGAAACGGAGGGGTAAGAAATAATAACAACAGAAATTTTAAGAAAAGGTTTTAAGTTTAACTGTTTAAAGCAAAAGAGGTAATCGACTGATTACCTCTTTTGCTTTTTTATTTTATATTGTTCGTTTAACAACTTGTGCAACTAAATCAGCCTCTGTTGCCACTTTACCACCAACATATACAGTTCCTTTCATTTCGCATATTCCACGCCTTATTGGTGCTGCAAATTCCATTTTTAAAATCATTGTATCGCCAGGCACCACTTTTAATTTAAACTTACAGTTATCTATTTTTAAAAAATAAGTATCGTACTGTCCCTCAGGCATTGAATTTATACAAAGAATTCCACCTGTTTGTGCCAATGCTTCAATTTGTATAACACCTGGCATAACTGGATTCTCAGGAAAATGACCAGTAAAAAACCACTCATTAAATGTTACATTTTTAATACCAATAATATGTTTATCTGTAAGTTCTACAACCTTATCTACAAATAAAAATGGATGACGATGCGGTAATATTTTTTCTATTTGCTGTAGGGTAAAAACTGGTGGTAAAGTTGGGTCATAAACTGGCACATCCTTTACGTGTTTATTTTTCTTGATGTACTGCTTAATTTTCTTTGCAAACTCAACATTGGTACTATGTCCTGGGCGATTAGCTATAATTCTACTTTTAATGGGATAACCAATTAAAGCTAAATCTCCAATAACATCTAGTAATTTATGACGTGCAGGCTCGTTAGGGAAACGAAGCTCAAGATTGTTTAAGTAACCTTCGCTTTTTACTTCAATTTTATCACGTTTAAAAGCCTTAGCAAGTCGTGCCATTTCAGCTTCAGTAATAGGCTTATCTACAACAACTATTGCATTATTAATATCACCACCTTTCACTAAATCATTTTCTAGCAATGCTTCTAACTCGTGTAAAAAACAAAATGTTCTACAAGGGGCAATTTCTTTTTGAAATTCTTTTATA
>JBMLRA010000025.1:0-8951 GCA_049241265.1 Chitinophagaceae bacterium | reverse complement strand
TAGATAATACTAATTTTTTCCAGCTGGCTTTACTTGTTTAGCACCAGGAGGTAATGCTGGTTTTGAAGCAGGTTGTGCTGGTCCAGTTCCTGTGCTAATACCTGCTGCTTTAATGGCTTCAGAAACTTCTTTTGGCAAAGCTATTTTTAAACCAGCCAACACTCTTAACGGTATATCATTTAAGTTGTCAGCGTGAATTACATCTGTTGGTTTTAACACAATTGTGTATTTCTGTTCTTTAATTACATTTTCCAAAACAGTATAAACTTGTTGTCTATAAGGTCGTAAAAGCTCTTCTTGTTTGCCTTGTAAAACCTCTTGTTGGTATTGTTGCCAGTTTTGTAATTTATAATATTTTTGAGAGGCCTCTTTTTGCAAAACCGTTTTTAAGCTTGAAGTAAGTTTAGCAGTATCTTTTAACAAACTATCCAAACGACTTAAATCTTCCATTAAAGAGTTTCTTTCAGATGCTAATGAATCTGCAGCAAAAATTTGCAAAGCTGTATCAACTTTTCCAATTCCTGGCATTAAAGCAAGAACTGCTTGTTCGTCAAAAAAACCAATTTTTACTTGTGCTTGTGTTGTGTTTGTAATAAATAAGCTTGCTGCAACAGCAACACATAATGTAAGAACTTTTTTCATTTTGTTGTTTTTTGTCCAATTGTTTAAATAGAAACTTTAGCTGGACTGTTTAATGATTATTGATTGTTTTATTTTGGTTATTAATTTCCATTTACCCTTAATTCTCTTAAAACTTCTTCGCTTTTGTCTAATTTGGGGTCGGCAAATATAACTGTTATACCTTCACTTTTATCTAGCACAAAGTCCCATCCTTTAGCTACAGCTAGTTTTTGAATAGCGTTAAATACTTTGTCTTGAACAGGCTTTACCAAGCGTTGACGCTCTTTAAACAAATCTCCCTCATATCCAAAACGCTTTTTTTGAAGCTCTCTTAACTCTTTTTCTTTGTTAAACAATTCCGCCTCACGTTTTTTCTTTAGTTCTTCTGTAAGCATGTATTGTTCTGCATCATAGTTTTTATACATTTTATCAAGTTCTGCCTGCATATCATCCAACTCTTTTTGCCACAAATCGGCAGTTTGTTGAATTTTTTTATCTGCTTCTTTATAGTCTTTTAGTTTGTCTAAAATATATTTAGTATCGATAACTGCATAGCGTTGTGCAGATGCTGCCAACCCAAAGCTTAAAGCTACAATTGCTGTTAAAATTATTTTTTTCATAACTCTAATTTTATTTTGTGTTTGGAGTTTTATTTTATTTGTTTTCTTGTTTTTTTTTGTCACGCAAAGCTACAAAGCAGCAAAGTCGCAAAATTTATTATATGGTAAATCTAAAATCAATAAATCGTGCATAGAATTATTCTGCTTCAAAACCTAGCATAAACGTAAACCTACTCATATCTTTTAAACTTGAACCTGGAGTATATCTATCCAATCCTATGCCATAATCAAAACCAAGCAATCCAAACATAGGTAAAAAGAATCTCATACCCACGCCAGCACTTCTTCTTAATTTAAATGGATTATATTCTTTAATATTATACCAACCGTTAGCTGCCTCTAAAAAACCTACAGCATAAATAGTGCTACTTGGGTTTAAACTTAGCGGATAACGCAACTCAAGTTGATATTTATTAAATATTGTAAAATATTGGCTAGCTCCACTTTGTTCTGGATTTATTTTAGGATCAGAGCTTTGATAAACAGGATAGCCGCGATGTGCAATAATATCGTATCCTAGCAATGCAAATTGATTTGTTAATCCGGCATCTCCAACTTGAAAACGCTCGAATGGAGAAATGCTTAGTGCTGAATTATATCGACCTAAAAAACCCAATTTGGCAGCTGCCTTTAACACTAATTGTTTATGATCTTCACCCACTGCCTTTGTTAAAGGAATATACCACTCACTATTAAGTCTAGTTTTGTAATATTCAACCCATTTGTAAGGGTTTGTTTGTGTGGCTATGGTTTTATCAAACAAGGAGTAAGGTGGTGTAAATTGTAAACTCCATAAAAAGCTAGAGCCACTTCTTGGAAATAAAGGTTGATCGATAGAAGAACGCTGTAATGCTACTTTAAAGTTGAAGTTATGAGAAAACCCATTATTAAAACCTGGTAAATTGATTCTATCAATAAAATAGTTTTTAAGTTTGTAACGAGCAAAGTTTAATCCAATAGACAATGAAAAATAATCATCGGGCCATTTTAATTGTTTTCCCAAACTAATACCTCCACCTGTAGTTTGAATGAAAGAGTTATTAGCAGCATCACTTGTATATTGACCAGTTAATGGGTCGTAAGCATTGGCAAATTTTGTATCATAAAACGATAAGCTCAAAGCGTTTCTTTTTTTGCCACCAAGCCAAGGTTCTGTAAATGAAAAATTATAGCTTCTAAAAGCCCTACCATTACTTTGAATACGGAAACTTAATTTCTGTCCATCACCCATTGGCAAAGGATCCCATGCTTCTTTTTTAAATAATTTTTTAATAGAAAAGTTGTTAAAGCTAATCCCTAGCGTTCCTGTTAATCCAATATTGCCTCCCCAGCCAGCACTTAACTCAAGTTGATCGCTACTTTTTTCCTCAACTTGCCAAGTAACATTAACTGTTCCATCCTCGGGATTTGGAACAACATTAGGTGTAATTTTTTCTGGATTGAAAAAGTTTAATTGAGATAATTCACGAATAGAACGAATGATGTCGGAACGAACAAATTTTTCTCCAGGTAGTGTTCTCAACTCTCTTCTAATAACGTGTTCCTTTGTTTTATCGTTACCTACAATTTTAACATCTTTCCAAGTTGCTTGTGGCCCTTCTACTAATCTAATTTCGTGGTCAATAGTGTCATTATAAACAGCCGTTTCAATAGCTTCGCTTCTAAAAAACAAGTAGCCGTCATCCATATATAACCCATTTATATCTCCTCCTTCAGGAGCACCACCTTTACCTAGTTTTTTATTAAGCGTTTCTAGGTTATAAACATCTCCTTTGCTAATACCAAGTATCACAGATAATATAGAATCTGAATATTTAGTATTGCCTTTCCAAGTTATATTTCCAAAATAATATCTTCTTCCTTCATTAATTTTTATCTCAATATTTTTATCTCCACAAGGATATTTTTTGCCATTTTCATCAATACAAAATTGAGCCTCGTTGTAATAAGTTGTATCTTTTTCAATAACGGCATCTCTGTAGCCAATTGAGTTATAAAAAGCTATTAAATTTTCTTTGTCCTCTGCATATTTTTTTGCATCAAACTTAGCACCACTAAATAGTTTAATACGTACATACGGGTCTAATAATTTTTTTGTTAAACTATATGTTAGGTAGCCTTTATCCTTTAAGTAATCGTTGAAAGTATATTTTGCCGGCTTAATAAATCCACCTTTGCTTACTGGAGGAAAAAGCGTTAACCTAGCTTTTTCCTTTGTATCTTTCATTTTCTTTTTAAGCTTAATGGCATCTACAGAATTATTACCCTCAAAAGCTATATTATCAATTTTTACCTTACTACCCTTCTCTATAATAAAATTTAGCGATATTGAATTGGCGATTACTGTATCCTTTATTTCCTGAATAAAAACTTTGCAGCGTTCAAACCCTTTTTCGGCATAGAACTTTTTAATCACCTCAATAGCATTTTGTTTGCTGTTTTCGGTAACAATTCTACCTTTTCCCAAGCCAACTTTACCCATTAAATCATCACCATTACTTTTTGAAATGCCAATAAAATTAAAATTTGAAAGTCTGGCTCTTTCTGTAACTGCAATTTCAACTTCAATTGTTTTTTCGTGAAGATTGGTGATAAAAATTTCAACATTACTAAAATAGTTTTGACCCCAAAGTTTTGTAATTGCCTTGCTAAAATTATCGCCACCAGGAATTGTAACTTCATCGCCCACACTTAAATTAGCAATAGATGTTAACAGGGTTTCATCAAAATATCTATTTCCAGTTACTGTAATTTTAGAGATTTTGTATTTTTTTGGAGGCTTTTGATTAAAGATATTTATCAAATCTGTATTAATAGATGTAACCCCCTGTGTAGAATCTTGAGAAAAAGCTGAAATAGTGATGCTACTACCAATCAATATCAACAATAAAAACTTGTACAAATTATACATTCATCTTGGTTTTAGTATGCTGCACAGTCAAAAAAAATACAGGCAACATTTAAAAAGTGTAGCAAAATAAGGGGAATAATGAAAAGGGATTGCTAAATTGATTCATAATATTGAGTTAAAGTTAAACAGTAACAAACATTTTAGGGTTTGTTTTTATGAAAAAACAGTAGTAAAATACAATTTGGACGCCGCTATTTCTAAATATGTTATAACACATTTATAGTATTAATAACATTTTTAAATAGTCGCTCAAAAAACTAAGTTTTAAATGCGATTATTGCACAAGAATTTTCAATTACGTTTAATATGTACAATCAAAATGCAAGCAATTTGTTGCTAAGTCAAACAAAAGAATGGTTAATCTCAATCAACACAACAAATATCGATGAACTTTTTGTAATTCACAACATAGAGGTTTTAAGAGATGCTCTTCGTTTTCACGAGTACCAATATTATGTATTGAATAATAGTTTAATTACCGATTTTGAATATGACCAACTGTATAAACTTTTAGAAAGAACAGAACAAAAATATCCAGAGCTTGTTACTAAAAGCTCTCCAACACAGCGTGTAGGCAGCAGTTTAAACGAAGGTTTTGCTAATGTGCAGCACCTTGTGCCAATGCTTAGTTTAGAGAATAGTTATAATGCCGATGACTTGAAAGATTTTGACAGAAAAGCAAAAGAATCGAGTGGTTTGGAACAAATAGAATATTGTGTAGAACCAAAATTCGATGGTGCAAGTATTAGTTTAATTTATGAAAATGATTTACTGGTAAGAGCTACTACAAGAGGTGATGGTGTTGCAGGTGATGATATTACCAATAATATAAAACAAATTCGTTCAATTCCTCTGTCTGCACCTTTTAGTAAATATGGTATTAGTCAAATAGAAATCAGAGGCGAGGTTATTATGACCAAAGGCAGTTTTGATAAATACAATGAAAGTCTTACAAAACAGGGGTTGCCTACAGTTGCTAATCCAAGAAATACAGCTGCAGGTAGTTTAAGAATTAAGGACCCCAATGAAGTTGGGCGAAGGAATTTGGATGCGTTTTTATATCATGTAAGTTTTATTCAAAAGTCAAAATTAGAAAATCAAAACCTCAAAGAAGTAATTGAAACGCACGATGGTCAACTTGAAATGCTTTGGCAATGTGGCTTTCGCTCTCCTAACAAAGAAAAAAAGGTAGTCAGCAATATTGATGATGTTATTGCTTATGTACAGGAGTATGAAAACAAACGTGATGATCTGCCCTATGAAATAGATGGTATGGTGATTAAGGTAAATGACCTGAGTTTACAAGATGAACTAGGCATGACAAGCCATCACCCACGATGGGCAATTGCTTATAAGTTTAAGGCGAGACAAGCCACTACAAAGCTTATCAATGTTGATTTTCAGGTGGGAAGAACAGGAGCTGTAACACCTGTTGCAAAACTTGAACCTGTATATTTAGGAGGTGTAACAGTAAGTAGTATTTCTATTCATAACGAAGAATATATTAAAGAAAAAGATTTAAAAATTGGTGATGCTGTTTTAATAGAACGTGCAGGAGATGTGATACCACAAATTGTAAAATCTATAATAGATGTAAGAAAAGGCGATGAGCAAGAAATTGTTTTTCCAAAGCAATGCCCTGTTTGTAAAAGTGAATTGTTTAAAGAAGAAGGAGAAGCAGTGTGGCGTTGCATTAATATAGAATGCGAAGCACAAGTTGTAGAAAAAATTATTCATTTTGTAAGCAAGGATGCTATGGATATTAAAAGCTTTGGCGATGCCAATGTGCGATTGTTCTATAGCTTAAATTTGATAAAAGATATTCCAGGAATTTACACTTTAAACTTAGATGAAATAGGGACGCTTGAAGGCTTTGGAAAAAAATCTATTGACAATTTAAAGGCTGCTATTGAAGCTAGTAAGCAACAACCCTTGTATAGATTAATCTATGGTTTAGGAATTCGTTTTGTGGGCGAAACTACTGCAAAAACTTTGGCGAATTATGTTGAGCATTTACTTGATTTTAAAAATAAATCAGAAGAAGCGTTGCAGCAACTAGAAGATGTAGGAGTTAAGGTTGCAAAAAGTATTCATCATTTTTTTAGTAATGAACAAAACATTAAAATGCTTGAAACACTTGAACAGCTTGGATTACAGCTCAAGAATACAAAAAAAGAAACAGTTGTAAGTGGAGGTTTAGCTGGGCAAACTTTTTTATTTACAGGTACACTTGCCAAGTTAAAACGCAGTGAAGCAGAAGCTTTGGCAGAAAGCAAAGGAGGTATTATTGTAAGTGGTGTTAGTGCCAAGTTGAATTATTTGGTTGTAGGAGAAGATGCTGGCAGTAAACTAGAAAAAGCTAAGAAAATAAACACCATTAATGTAATTAGTGAAGATGAATTTTTAATTTTAGTAGCAGATTAATTATGGATAGAAAACTATTTATAAAATCATTGGCATTTTTACCATTTCTAAATAAAAGTATGAAACTGCAGGAGTTGAACATAATCACAAGTTCATTGGCTAACACCCCAAAAATGCCTGTTCTATTTTTAGGACACGGCAGCCCAATGAATGCTATTGAAGAAAATGAATTTGTACAGGGATTCAGAAACATAGGTAAAACTATACCTAAACCCGCAGCAATACTTTGCATATCGGCACATTGGGAAACCAAAGGCACTTTTGTAACTGCTATGGCAAAGCCAAGAACAATTCACGATTTTAGTGGATTCCCCAAAGAACTTTTTGATGTGCAATATCCTGCAAAAGGAAGCCCTGAATTTGCTGCTGAAACAAAAAAAATAATTACAAAAACTGACGTAGGTTTAAATCAAGATTGGGGATTAGACCACGGCTGTTGGAGTGTTGTAAAACATTTATATCCAAACGCTGATGTACCAGTTTTCCAAATGAGTTTGGATTATGGAAAAGCCCCTCAATACCACTATGAATTAGCGAAAGAATTGTCAGCACTTAGAAGTAAAGGCGTTTTAATTATTGGCAGTGGCAACATAGTACATAATTTAAGAATGATTGCTTGGGACAAAATGAGTATTCCAAACTATGGTTACGATTGGGCTATTGAAGCTAATGAAAAAATGAAACAATTCATTTTAACTAATAATCATCAATCACTCATTCAATATACATCACAAGGTAAAGCTTTTGACTTAGCAATACCAAGCCCCGATCATTATTTGCCACTCCTTTATACTTTGTCTTTAAAAGAAGAAAAAGAGAATGTTAAGATATTTAATGATAAAGCTGTGATGGGCTCTTTAACTATGACATCTTTACAAATTTCATAATTCACTTTTTCCAACAAGTGGATTTGACATCTTTACATTTCTTCTTGACTCACTAATTTTCTTGCAAAATTTTCAATACTAAATTACTGATGTAGAGCAATTATCTTCCATCCTTTAGTTGTTGTCTTTCTTATAATAAACCAAAAAACGCCGTCTAAGATTTTGTTTGTATTTTCATTTTTAGGGTAATTACCAACAACAAAAAAGTCATTATCACTATACATCTTATTATATAGATTTAATAGTAAAAAAGTAAATCCCACCCTCTCATTTTTTATAATATTACTATCTTTTAAAATTACATCTTTTGACTTACTAATAAACTCACTTTTATTGTAAACTGTAATGTGGTAATTATTATCGTAGTCTAAAAATACCTTAAATCTTTTTTTAACTTTTGAAATTCTATCACAGATTCTGTTGAAACTAATCTCACTTTTTGGATAATAATAATTATCCTGAATTCCAATTGGAATGATTGAATCTGCCATTGATTCAATAAAAAATGAACAAGAATCGAAATAAGATTGTACCACTTTTTTAAAAAAAACTTTCGCATCTTCTTTATCATTTTGGGCAAATGAGTTTAGAGCAGAAAATAGTAGAACAATGATGATAATATACTTTCTCATTTTAATTCATCCAATTGTGAAATTCATTTTATTCCATCACTGGTCTCAACCATCTTTCCATTTCATCTTTGCTCATTTCTTTTCTTGCAACATAATCTTCAAACTGGTCTTGCTGAATTTTTCCTACACCAAAATATTGGCTTTGTGGATGGCTGAAATACCAACCACACACACTACTTGCAGGAAACATAGCAAGGCTTTCTGTTAAAGTAATTCCTGTGTTTTCTGTTGCATTTAGCAAGTCAAATAATTTATACTTTTCTGTATGGTCTGGACAAGCAGGATAGCCTGGTGCAGGACGAATACCTTGGTATTTCTCGTGAATTAAATCTTCGTTGGTTAATGCTTCTTCTTTTACATAACCCCAAAATTCTTTTCTTGTTTTTTCGTGCAGATATTCTGCAAAAGCCTCTGCCAGTCTATCTGCTAAAGCTTGTAGCATAATTTTATTATAATCATCCAATGCAGTTTCAAATGCTTTAATATATGGCTCAATGCCGTGAATAGTTACTGCAAAAGCACCTAAGAAGTCTTTGGTTTTAGGGTTTTGGTCTTTCGGTTTAATGAAGTCTGTTAAACTTAGGTTTGGTTGCCCCTGTGCTTTTTGTATTTGTTGTCTTAAATTTTCTAATTGAACAGTTGATGAATTGTTGTTTACAAAAATGGTATCGTCTTGTGATGATGCTTGCCAAAAACCAACTACTCCTTTTGGTGTAAGCCAATTTTCATCAATAATTTTATCTAATAAAACATTAGCATCATTGTACAATTTTGTTGCTTCTTTACCCACAACTTCATCGGTTAAAATTGCAGGAAAATTGCCGTGCATTTCCCAAGCAATAAAAAATGGTTTCCA